>NZ_JBFTPS010000002.1:0-249013 GCF_056398605.1 Variovorax sp. 01T432 | reverse complement strand
AATAGCGGGCTCACCGCACGGCGTCCGATAACGCCGTGAGCTCGCACCAATGACGTGTCGGTCATCTTGGCGCTGCCGTTCACCTTGTAGCGCATAGTCGTTTCTTCGCGAACGCCTGGCCCGGGTACGGGTTTGGGATGCTCAATAGAAAAGCCCGGGGACCCGGGCTTTTCTATTGGTCACGCGTGGCTTGTTCTTGACTGGCCCATCCAGTCCTTCAGCTCGTCCGCATGCTCTTCCTCGTCGCTGAGGATCTGCTCCAGCATGCGCCGCGTCGTGGGGTCCTTGTCGCCGATCAGGGCGATCATCTGCCGATATGTTTCGACCGCGATGCGTTCAGCGATCAGGTTGGCCTTCACCATCGCATGCAACTCCGTCGACTCGTCGTACTTGGCATGGCTGCGCTCCAGCAGGCTTGCCGGATTGAAGTTGGGTTCGCCACCGAGCTGGACAATGCGCTCTGCGATCATGTCCGCGTGCGCGGACTCTTCATTGGCGTGCACCAGAAACTCTTCGGCGATCTTGGGCGACTCCACGCCGTTGGCGGTGAAGTAGTGGCGCTTGTAGCGCAGTACGCAAACCAGTTCGGTCGCGAGCGCGTCGTTCAAGAGCCTGACGATGTCGTCACGCCATGGGCCGTAGCTTGGCGTTACAGCGCCCTCGTCCAGGCTCTTGGAGGCAGCCTCGATGGCAGTCTGATCGAGCACCAGGCGTTCCGGTTGTTTCCGGGCGGAGGGGTTGTTCATGGCGGGGCCTTTCGTGGGGTTGATTGAATCCGCATCAATGTGGTCAGCAGGTCGGCCACGTCGGAGGTTCTCAATACGGCGGCGATGATCGCCGTGATCGACAGCAGTCGCCAGGGCTTGATCAAGACGAGCAACGCACCTGTCCCGGCGGCGGCTGTGATGAGCTTCGCCGGCTGTTCGCGCGCATAGCGCTCGAGCAGCGGTCGCGCCAACTGGCCAGCGGCATTGGCGGGATGCCTGCGCCACCAGCGCAAGACGATGCCGCGCGCAACGGAGGTCCACGCGGGGTCGCCCCGCCTGCCTTCAGCTTGCTGCTGCGGCTCGGCCGCAGCAGGCTCGAGATCGCCCACCTCGTCCGCGCCGCGCAGCTGGCGGATGAGCGCCATGCGCGAGATCTCCAGCCTTTGTTGCGGTGTCAAGGGTGGGGGTGGAAACTCAGCTGCCATCGCGTGCTCCCGCCGCATGAAGCGCGCGAATGTCGGCATCGACTTGCGCGCGAAGGTCGGTAAAGCCCTGGAACTTGCTGGGGCGCGAGGCGAGATACCCGGCCGTGATCGCGATGACGATCGCCGCGCCGGGGACAGCGACCAGCACCCAATGGAAGCTGCCTTGGAGCGCGCCCAGCATGACGGCAACACCGATCAGCCCGAGCGCGAGCATCGCGCTGACTGCCGCCAGGACACCGGCGATGATGCGCCCGACGATGACCTTCGACGCCTCCGTGGCTTCCAGCCTGACCAGGGCGCCGTAGTTGGCGATGTGGTCGGCAATCAACTCGGGATGCCCGAGCACCGTGGAATAAATGGGATGAAGCATGGTGCAACAGGCTGTGGCCTAGGCCGGTGGAGACGAGAGGCTCAGATCAATAGTCGTCCCGGCGGCGGCTTGCGAGAACAATCAGCGCGGTGATCGCCGCGCCGGCGGCAGCGGCGATGAGCACCGAGCGGACCGGTTGATCGGAAATGTATTTGCCTGTCACGTCCGCCGCGGCTTCCAACCGGCGTTGGGCGCGCGCGCTGGTCGTCGACGCGGCGTCGAGACCGCGCTGCACGGCCTGCTGGACCCGCGCGGCGATCTGCTCGACGGTGGGCTCCGCATCTCGGCGCAGGTCACGGACCTTCTCGCCGGCGGCATTCACCGCGTTCTGCGCATATGCCCGGGTGGTGTCGACGGCGTCATTGGCGGTCTGGCGGATATCGTCGGCCAGCTGCGAGGGGGTCTTGGTTGTTGTGTTCATAAAAAATGATCCTTCCGGGAGATTGATTGCGGGAGCCTGCTCATCGTAACGACGCTAACCGCGTCGTATCAAGCCTGCGATGAGGCTGGCGAGCGCCAGGACGATGAAGATGATGAAAAGAATCTTCGCGATTCCCACGGCGCTGGCCGCGATGCCGCCGAAGCCGAACACCGCGGCAATCAAGGCAATGACCAGAAACACGACCGCATAGTGCAACATGTTGACTCCTTCGAAGTGGCCTCGTTGTCGTGAATGAACACGTCTTCGTTCGCATGAACGACCTGAAGACAACGTTAAACGGGCGGTCTTCCCGGCCCTGTCAGCAGCAGCGGCCTGGGGGCGTAGGAGAGGGCCGGATCAGGGGCCGATTGCGGTCGCGAGCGGCGTTCTCAGGCGTGCGCCGGCGTGGGCGCGGCAGGCAGGATCGCGCTGAGCCGCGTGCCTTCGCCCGGCTTCGACAGGACACTCAGCTTGCCCCTGGCCGCCTCCACGCGATGGCGCATGCCTGCCAGGCCGTGGGTGGAGGGGCGGGCCTGCTGGGTGTCGAAGCCCTTGCCGTTGTCGGCCACTTCCACCACGACGTGGTTGCCATAGTTCTTCATCACGATGCTGGCTTCGCTCGCCTGGGCGTACTTGCCGATGTTGGTCAGGCTTTCCTGCACCATGCGGTAGACCGTGAGCTGGTTCGCCTCGTCGAGCGACACCGGCTCCAGCACCATCTCGACCTCCATGCCCGAATGTTCGGCGAATTCGCGTCCCAGGATCTCGAGCGAAGCGACAAGGCCGAGGTTGGACAGTGAGGACGGCCTCAGATCTTCGATGATGCGGCGCTTGAGGGCGATCCCGCTGTTGAGGAGTTCGTTCAAGTGCTGCAGCCGCTGCGTCGCATCCGGGGCGTCGGCCAGCCTGGATTTCAGGCGCGCGACATCCAGCTTGGCGGCGGTCAACAGGGAGCCGAGTTCGTCATGGAGTTCGCGGGCGAGGTAGCCGCGTTCGGTTTCTCTCACCTGCTGCAGATGGGTCGCGAGTTCAGCCAGCGTCGCGGTGCGCTCGCGCACCTCGTCCTCGAGGGCGTTTCGTTCGCGCTGCAGCGCCTCCTGCTGGCGCTCGCCGGCTGATCGCAGGGCATGGGTCTGGCGCAGGTAGAGGTAGAAGGCCATGAGCGCGGCCAGCGCCACGATCGCGATTCCGATCCGGGCCAGCCGCAGCGACTTCGCGATCTGGATCTGCCCCTGCATCAGTTCCTCATTGCTGATGGCGATCAACTCGCCGGCCTGCCGGCGAATGGCTTCCATTTCCTCGCGGCCCACATCGGTGGTGATGACGAACTTCCAGGCGTCCTCATTGCCGTTCTGGCGCAGACGCACGCTCATTTCCATCTCCGCGAGCTTGCGCGCGACGTGCTTCGACAACTCACCAAGGCGCGCCAGTTCGTCCGGCCTGTTGGCATAGAGCATTTGTAAAGCGGCCAGATGGCCGTCCACTTGCTTCACCGCCGCGTCGTAGGGCTCGCGGTAGCGTGCTTCTCCGGTCAACAGAAACCCGCGCTGGCCCGTTTCTCCATCAAGGATGTTTTGGAGCATGAGGTTGAGAACCCCGCGCGCCCGCTGGGCGTTTTCCACCTCGGTAAGCGCCCGAGTCGACTGCCGATAGCCGGCCTCGTTGATGCCCACGAGAATGAGTGCAGCCAGCGCCGCCAGCGTCAGGCCCAGGGCCATCTTCGGAAAAGCTAACCAGCGCATGAGGTCTCCGAGAGATGCCAGCACCTCAATTTCGTGAATAATCGAAGCCCCACAGGGACCGGCACGGTGCGACGCATAAGACCGCTATCTATACAACGCAACGACGAAGGTAACAGATGATCAAGATCGGAATTGTGGACGACCACGCTATCGTGCGCTCCGGCTTGCGCCAGTTTTTCTCGGAGCACGTTGATCTGCGCGTTGTGGGTGAAGCCGCCAGTGGCCGCGAGGCCATCGAACTGGTGCGAACCACCGAACTCGACGTGCTCGTGATGGACCTTTCGATGCCCGGCCAGAGCGGCATCGATGCCCTCGCGATGATTCGCGCGAAGGCGCCGGATGTCGGCATCCTCATCCTGAGCGGCTATCCCGAGGAGCACTATGCGATGAACCTCATCCGCCAGGGTGCGAGCGGCTACCTCAACAAGGAGTGCGATCCGATCGAGATCGTGAATGCGATCCGCACTGTCTCCCTGGGCAGGCGTTACATCACGCCAGCGGTGGCCGAATTGCTCGCACGGCAGCTTGATCGCAAGGACGACGCAGCACCGCATGAGCAACTGTCGGAGCGCGAGTTCCAGGTCTTCCTGAAGCTGGCCAAGGGCGAGACGGCGGGCGATATCGCCAAGACGCTGTCGCTTTCCGTGAAGACCGTGAGCACCTATCGCACGCGGCTGATGGAGAAGATGAACCTCTCGTCCAACAGCGACCTGACGTACTACGCGCTGAAGAACAAGCTGATCGATTGAAGATCGGCCGGCGCCTCGCGGCGCATTGCGCCGGGTGTCAGCGGCTCGTCGATGGGCGAATCGCGGCCGCTTGTTCGATGCAGTAGTCAATGAGCGCGTCGATCTCGTTCGATTTGTCGAAGACGGCATCGACACCGAACTGGGCGCAACGCTTGCGGATGTCGGGCGTCGCATAGTTGCTGAGGACCACGACCTTCTGACCCGGCCGTCGCGCCATGCACGTTTGCAATACACCCAAGCCGCTGCCCTGCTTCAAGAACAGGTCGACGATCGCCAATTCCCATTCGTCCTTGTTGTCACGTAACCATTGGCTGGCTTCGGCTTCCGTTTCCGCGAAGCCGATCGCCGAGATACAGGTGAGCTCTTCCAGGGTGCCAACGAGATTCTCGCGAATCGTGACGTTGTCTTCGACGATGTAGGTTTTCAATCTTGGGTCCATGGAGAACCGCACGCCCTTGAGAGGTCAAGTCCGCCGACTTGCCGGCCTTGTAAAGCTTGTCGTCTCAAGGACGACCGCTTCGTAGCCCGCATCATGCAGGGTTTGGCGGTTTGTGGCTGTAGGCTTGTTCTTACGAGAAGCATTGATTTGGCGTTGGGGCGGCGTCGGCGACCAGGCCTGCAGAGCGACCCGTCAGAGCGCTGAACCGCCCGGGCGATGCCCGCACACGCTGCACGCGGGATCGCGCGCGACGCGCAGGGTGTCGAACGCGGTTCGGCGGCCGTCGAACATCAGCAGGCTGCCGGCGAGTGAGGGCCTGATGCCGGCGAGCAGTTTCAGGGCTTCGCTGGCCTGCAAGGTGCCGATGGTTCCGACGACGGGTGCGAACACGCCCATGACCGCGCAGCGCGTTTCCTCGAAACTGGCGTCTGGAGGAAACAGGCATGCGTAGCAGGGGCAGGACGGCTCGCGCGTGTCGTACACGCTCAGTTGGCCATCGAAGCGGATGGCGGCGCCAGCCACGAGCGGCTTGGCGAACTGGACACACGCCCGGTTCACGGCGTGCCGGGTGTCGAAGTTGTCACAGCAGTCGACCACCACGTCGGCGGTCGCGACCAGTTGGGCAAGAAGCGCATGGTCGGCGCGAAGCCGGTGCAAATCGACCCTTATCTCGGGATTGATGGCGCGCATGGCCTCGGCTGCGGAGTCGACCTTCGGCATGCCCACGCGCGCCGTGGTGTGCGCGATCTGGCGTTGGAGGTTGGTGAGATCGACTTCGTCATCGTCGACCAGCGTGATGCGGCCGACACCGGCGGCCGCGAGATAAAGCGCCACCGGCGAACCGAGCCCGCCGGCGCCGATCACAAGCGCATGCGCCGCGCTGACTCGCTCTTGGCCGTCAATGCCGAATTCCTCGAGCAGGATATGGCGCGAATAGCGCAGGAGGTCGTGGTCTTCCATGCGCTGTGCATTTCACCGGGGCGGCTCGACCTGGAGCCAGCCTCGAGGATCAGTTGTCCTTCTTCTCTTCCTTGTTGTCGACGATCACCTGGGTCTTGCTTACGAGCACCGGTTGGCCCTTGAGTCGGTTCAAGGCCTGGATCAGCGGGAAATCCTGCGCGGCGCCGAATTCCGGCACCTTGCGGTCTTGCACCGGCTTCTTGGCCTCCTCCTCGAGACGCTTGCGGGCTTCGTCGCGCGCTTTTTCGCGTTCGGGGTCCTTGCTCTCCGGACCCTGGCCGCTGGCCAGATGCTTTTCGAGGTCGGCTTCCCGCATGCGCAAGGCGGCGAAGGGGCTGCCCTCGGCACTCTCGTCGACCAGCACGTTCGGCACGATCCCCTTGGCCTGGATCGAGGTGCCGCTCGGGGTGTAGTAGCGCGCAGTCGTGATCTTGAGCCCGGTATCGGGGCCGAGCGGGCGCACCGTCTGCACTGAGCCCTTGCCGAAGGTCTGGCTGCCCATGATGATTCCGCGCTTGTGATCCTGCAGGGCGCCAGCCACGATTTCGCTTGCGGAAGCAGAGCCTTCATTGACGAGCACCACCAGCGGCACTGTCTTGAGCGCCGCAGGCAGTCCGCGCAGCGGGTCGCTGCCGGCCCGGCGCTGGTAGAACTCGGGCGCGGCCTTGTAGACAGCCTTGCTTTCGCTCAACTGGCCGTCGGTCGACACCACCGTGGCGTTCTCCGGCAGGAACGCCGCCGAAATGGCCACCGCTGCGTCGAGCAGACCGCCCGGATCGTTGCGCAGGTCCAGCACGAGGCCTTTGAGGTTGGGATCCTGCTTGTAGAGTTCTTCGACTTTCTTGGCAAAGTCCTCGACGGTGCGCTCCTGGAACTGCGATACGCGAATCCAGCCGTAGCCCGGCTCCATCACCTTGCCGCGCACCGACTGCGTACGAATCTCCTCGCGCGTGATGGTGACCGGGAAGGTGCGGTTCTCGTCCTTGCGGAAGATCGTCAGCAGCACCTTGGTGTTGGCCTCGCCGCGCATGCGCTTGACCGCTTCGTTGAGCGACAGGCCGCGGACTGCAGCGTCGTCGATCTTCGTGATCAGGTCGTTGGGCTTGAGGCCGGCGCGGAATGCGGGCGAACCCTCGATCGGCGATACCACCTTGATCAAGCCGTCTTCCTGCGAAATCTCGATGCCGACGCCGACGAAACGACCGGTCGTGCCTTCGCGAAATTCCTTGAAGGACTTCTTGTCGAAGTACTGCGAGTGCGGGTCGAGCCCCGCGACCATGCCCGAAATCGCATCGGAGATGAGTTTCTTCTCGTCGACCGGCTCGACGTAGTCGCTCTTGACCATGCCGAACACCGCAGCAAGCTGCTGCAGTTCCTCCAGGGGGAGGGGAGCCAGAGAGCCCCGTGCGACGGTTTGCAGCGAGACGGTGGTGAGTACGCCGGCTACGACGCCTGCGCTAACCCAACCGGTGATCTTCAGTTTCTGGCCCATGTGTAAGTGTCCTTGTCGCCTATCAAACCAATATACACAGCTTGGAAGCAAGTTGTCTGCCGGGGTTCCTTGAACCCGCGGGCGAAAGGCTGATTTTCGTCAAGCTTTGCCCTGCGCGGCGATGAGGGCCGCCGCTTTTTCGGCCGCGGCCGCATCACCCAGATAGTAGTGGCGCAGGGGCTTGAGGTCGTCGTCCAGCTCGTAGACCAGCGGAATTCCATTGGGAATGTTGAGACCGACGATCGCGTCGTCTGAGATTCCGTCGAGGTATTTCACCAGCGCGCGGATCGAGTTGCCATGCGCCGCCACCACCAGGCGGCGCCCCGCGCGGATGGCAGGCGCCATCGACTCGTGCCAGAAGGGCAGCACCCGCGCCACCGTGTCCTTGAGACATTCCGTCAGAGGCACCTGTTCCGAGGCCAGCTTGGCGTAGCGCAGGTCGCCGCGCTCGCTGCGCGGATCGTTCGCATCCAGCGGCGGCGGCGGCGTGTTGTAGCTGCGACGCCAGACCAGGACCTGCTCGTCGCCGTACTTCCTGGCGGTCTCTGCCTTGTTCAGGCCCTGCAGTCCGCCGTAGTGACGTTCGTTGAGGCGCCATGAGTGCACCACGGGGAGCCAGGTGCGATCGAGTTCGTCGAGCGTATGCCACAGGGTGCGGGTCGCGCGTTTGAGCACGCTGGTGTAGGCCACGTCGAAGTCATAGCCCTCCGCCTTGAGAAGCCGCCCGGCCTGCTTGGCCTGTTCGACGCCGGTGGGGGTCAGGTCGACATCGGTCCAGCCGGTGAATCGGTTTTCGAGATTCCAGGTCGATTCGCCGTGGCGGATCAGTACCAGTTTGTGCATGGGAGAGGCCTTTGGGAACGCTTGCGGAAAGCCGACATTCTAAAATCCGTGGTTTGCTACTCAAGGAACACCGTGAAATTCATCGTCGACAACTGGATGCTGATCCTGATCGCGCTCAGCTCCGGCGCCATGCTGGCCTGGCCATTGGTGCGCGGCGCGAATGCCGGATCCCTCACGGCGCAGGGTGCGGTCCAGCTCATCAATCGCGCGCGTGCCGTGGTGGTCGATGTGCGCGAGCCCGAGGAGTTCGCGGCCGGCCACGTGACTGGCGCGAAGAACGTTCCGCTGGATCAGCTCGAGGCGAAGCTTCCCGCCGCCGTCAAGAACAAATCGTTACCACTTCTTCTGGTCTGCGCTACCGGCGCGCGTGCGCAGCGCGCCGTGACCACGGCAAGAAAGCTCGGCTATGAGCAGGCCCAAGCCGTGTCCGGCGGACTCAAATCCTGGAAAGCCGCTAATCTGCCGGTTGAAAAAGCCTGAACCTCACCAAGATGTCCACGATGCAAGCTGTCAAGATGTACACGACCGCCGTCTGCCCTTATTGCATTCGAGCGAAGCAAATCCTCAAGTCCAAGGGTGTCGAGCAGATCGAAGAGATCCGCATCGACAGCGATCCGCAAGCGCGAGCGGTGATGATGGGCACCACGCAACGCCGCACCGTGCCGCAGATCTTCATCGGTGACACGCATGTCGGCGGCTGCGATGACCTTATCGCGCTGGACGGCCGCGGCGGTCTCATGCCGCTACTCATGCAAGCTGCCTGAAGCCTCACGGAGGCCGGTGATAATGCCCGGCTACCCGTAAAGCCCGCTGCGGAGTGCTCTTCCCGGCGGGCGTTGTTCATGATTTTCGAAAGCTCAGCATGGCAGACCAGCAATCCCAAGATCCCGTTTTCCAGATCCAGCGCGTCTATCTGAAGGACCTGTCGCTCGAGCAGCCCAATTCGCCCGCCATCTTGCTGGAGCAGGAACAGCCGACCGTCGATATCCAGCTCGGCGTCGATGCCCAGCCCGTGAGCGAAGGCATCTTCGAGATCACCGTCTCGGCCACCGTGCAGACCAAGATCCAGGACCGTACCGTGTTCCTGGTCGAAGCCAAGCAGGCGGGCATCTTCGAGATCCGCAACCTGCCGGAAGACCAGATGGGCCCGATTCTCGGCATCGCCTGCCCGCAGATCGTTTACCCGTACTTGCGCGGCAATGTGGCCGACGTGATCCAGCGTGGCGGCTTCCCGCCGGTACACCTGGCTGAAATCAACTTCCAGGCAATGTTCGAGCAGCAGCAGGCGCAGGCCGCCGGCCAGCCTTCGTCGATCACCACGCAGTAACCCTGCCACCGCCCCGCCGCCGATGAAGATCTGCGTGCTCGGCGCCGGCGCTTGGGGCACTGCGCTGGCGGTCAATGCGGCCGGCCGCCACGCGGTCAGCCTGTGGGCGCGCGATGCGGCCCAGGCTCAGGCCATGCTGGCCGCGCGCGAGAACGCGCGCTACCTGCCCGGCATCGCACTTCCTCCATCGCTGGCTCTGCGGGCCGGAGACCCACTGATCGACCTGTCGGGCGCCGAGCTCGTGGTCGTGGCGACGCCGATGGCCGCGCTGCGTGAGCAGCTCGTGCGTTTGCGCGACGTGGCCTGTCCAGTGGCATGGCTTTCCAAGGGCGTCGAGCCGGCGCGGGTCGAGGGCGACGCCGTGGGACTGCTGGCGCATGAGATCCAGGCTCAGGTCGCGCCGCATCTGATCGCCGGCGTGTTGAGCGGGCCCAGCTTTGCGCTCGAAGTGGCGAGAGGCCAACCTACCGCACTGGTGGCGGCCAGCCACCACGCGAAGCTGCGCAATACCCTGGTCGAAGCCTTCCACGGCCCGACCTTGCGCGTGTACGCCAATGAAGACATCGTGGGCGTCGAGGTCGGCGGTGCCGTCAAGAATGTGCTCGCGATCGCGACCGGCCTCGCCGATGGCCTGGCGCTGGGATTCAATGCGCGAGCCGCCCTGATCACGCGCGGCCTCGCCGAAATGACGCGTTTCGGCGTCGCCCTCGGCGCGCGGCCTGAGACCTTCATGGGCCTCTCGGGTCTCGGTGACCTCGTGCTCACCGCCACCGGCGATCTTTCGCGCAACCGCAAGGTCGGACTCCTGCTGGCCCAGGGGCGTACGCTGGCGCAGGCGGTGGATTCGCTCGGTCATGTGGCCGAAGGCGTCTACTGCGCGCGTGCGGTGGTGCAGCGCGCTCGGCACCTCGGCGTGGAGATGCCCATCGCCGCCGGCGTCGTGGCGCTGCTTGATGGCCGGATGCGGCCCGCGGAAGCGGTTGCTGAACTGATGGGGCGCGAGCCCGGTGTCGAATCCGCCTGAGGCGTGGCGTTTTTCAAGAACAAAATGAACGACAAGATCTTCGATTTTTCCGATAGCGGTCTCGCCGAACTCGCGCGGGCCGATGTGCAGCGTGCCTTGCAGGAAGACGTCGGCGGCGGCGATCTCACGGCCGGCCTGGTCACGGCCGGGGTTCATGCCACGGCGCGCGTCCTGCTTCGCGAGAGCGCCGTACTGTGCGGCGGCCCCTGGGTGGAGGCGGTCGTGCGGCAGCTCGACCCGCAGGCACGCGTGGTGTGGCACGGCGCCGAGGGCACGCGCTGCGCGGCTGACCAGACAGTGCTGGAGATCTCTGGCGATGCCCGGGCGCTGCTCACAGCCGAACGCACTGCTCTCAATTTCCTCCAACTGCTCAGCGCCGTGGCGACCCGAACCGCCACCTATGTCGATGCGGTGCGAGGCACGCGCGCCGCGATCGTCGACACACGCAAGACCCTGCCCGGTCTGCGTCTGGCCCAGAAGTACGCCGTGCGCATGGGCGGCGGCACCAATCACCGCATCGGCCTGCACGATGCGGTCCTGATCAAGGAAAACCACATCGCCGCCGCCGGCGGCGTTCGCGCGGCCCTGCGCGCGGCCGAGCGCGTGGCGGCCCAGGCAAAGTTCGTCGAGATCGAGGTCGAGACCCTGGCCCAGCTCGACGAGGCCTTGGCGAACCATGCCCGCATGGTGCTGCTGGACAACATGGACCTGCCGACCCTGCGCGAAGCTGTGCGCCGTAACGAGGCGGCCGGGGAAGCGCGCGCTGTGCTCGAGATTTCCGGGGGCGTCACGCTCGACAGCGTGCGCGCTCTCGCCGAAACCGGTGTGGACCGCATTTCGGTCGGCGCGCTCACCAAGGACATCAAGGCGGTGGATTTCTCCATGCGCTTCCGGGAGGACTGAGGATGAGCTCATCCGTGATCAGCGTCGACTACGAGCAGCCCACCGCCTCCAAAGCCGGCGGCGCCGCCTGCGACACGCGCCACGCCTGGGCGCGCGTGCCGCCCGAGCCGGCCCCGGCCGAACGCGAAGCGCTGAAGGATCGCATCCGCCGCTTGCTTCGCGAACGCAACGCGGTGATGGTGTCGCACTACTACGTCCACCCCGACCTGCAGGATCTGGCCGAGGAGACAGGCGGCCTTGTCAGCGACTCGCTCGAGATGGCGCGCTTCGGTCGAGACCACGCGGCCGGGACGCTGGTGGTGTCGGGCGTCCGCTTCATGGGCGAGACGGCGAAGATCCTGTCGCCCGAAAAGCGCGTGCTGATGCCCGACCTGGACGCGACCTGCTCTCTCGACCTCGGGTGCCCGGCCGACGCCTTCAGCGCCTTCTGCGACCGGCATCCGGACCGTACCGTGGTCGTCTATGCCAACACCAGTGCCGCGGTGAAGGCGCGTGCTGACTGGCTGGTCACCTCGAGCTGCGCGCTGGATGTGGTGAGAGCACTCGCGGCGCAGGGACAGAAGATTCTCTGGGCACCCGACCGCCACCTGGGCGACTACATCCGGCGTGAAACCGGCGCAGACATGGTGAGCTGGGAAGGTGCCTGCATCGTGCACGACGAATTCAAGGCGCTGGAACTCGAGCTTCTCAAGAAGGCCCATCCGGCGGCCAAGGTGCTCGTGCATCCGGAATCGCCCGCGGACGTGATTGCACTGGCCGACGCCGTGGGTTCGACTTCGGGCATCCTGAGCGCGGCACAACGCATGGATGCGGCCGAGTTCATCGTCGCGACCGACAACGGCATGCTGCACAAGCTGCGCACGCTCAATCCCGGCAAGACCTTCATCGAGGCGCCCACGGCCGGCAACTCGGCCACCTGCAAGAGCTGCGCGCACTGCCCCTGGATGGCCATGAACGGCCTCGCGGATCTGGCGCGCGTGCTGGAAACCGGGGATGGCGAAGTGCAGGTCGATCCGGCCCTGGGCCGTCGCGCGCGCGTGCCGATCGACAGGATGCTGGCCTTCACCGCCGGGCTGAAGAACGGTCAACCGGCAGGGAGCCTGATATCGGGGATCGGCGCGGCCTGATGGACGCGGTGTCGGCCCTGATCGACTTTGCTTGCCCCCGCGTGCCCGGAGCGCCACGAGTGCGCCACGCCTTCGGACGGCCGCGCGAGACCCTGGTGGCGCACACCTGGCAACAGGTGCGTCCAGTTCTGGACGCCGTGCAGGCGCAGGCCCTGGAGGGGCGCTGGTGCGTGGGCTACTTGCGCTACGAGGCGGCGCCTGCCTTCGACGCCGCGCTGACGGTGCATGACGCAGACGGCCCTCTCGCCTGGTTTGGCATCTATGACAGCGCGCTGCCGTGGCCGGACGAGGCCGAGAATGAGCGCGCAGCGGTGAGGCCTGTCGCGCGAGTGGCATGGGGCGATGCGCTGTCACGGTCTGCCTTTGACAAGGCGATTGCGGAGATCCAACGCGCCATCGCCTCGGGCGAGGTTTACCAGGTCAACTACACGGCGCGCCTGCGCGGCCTTCTTGACTCGGCCGACGCCGACGAGCCCCATGCCCAGGCGCGCACCCTGTTCTCAGCGCTGCAGCGCGCTCAGCCTGGCGGCTATTGCGCCTGCATCGACACCGGTTCCGAGCAGGTGCTGTCGGTGTCGCCGGAGCTGTTCTTCGACTGGCGAGAGCACCATCTGCTCACACGGCCCATGAAGGGCACGGCCGCGCGCGGCGCCACCACCCAGGAAGACACCGACGCCGCCGCAGGTCTGCGCAGCTCGGTCAAGGAGCGCGCGGAGAACGTGATGATCGTCGACCTTCTGCGCAATGACGTGTCCCGTATCGCCGAGCCGTTTTCGGTGCGCGTGCCACGTCTCTTCCACGCCGAGGCCTTGCCCACCGTGTGGCAGATGACATCCGATGTCGAGGCGCGGACTCGCGCGGATTGCACGCTGGCCGACGTGTTCGGCGCGCTCTTCCCCTGCGGCTCCGTCACCGGCGCGCCCAAGGTCGCCGCCATGCGGATGATCCGCGGCCTCGAGCCTGGCGCACGGGGCATCTACTGCGGAGCCGTGGGCGTCGTCCAGCCGGGTGGCGCCGCCACCTTCAATGTACCGATCCGCACCGTGACGCTGCACGCGGGCATTGCACATTGCGGCATCGGCAGCGGCGTCACGGCCGAAGCCCGGGCCGATGGCGAGTGGCAGGAGTGGCGGCACAAGCGTGCCTTCCTCGACCGTGCCAGCGCGCCCTTCGATCTGCTCGAAACTCTGGCCCTGGAAGATGGCAGCCTTCGCGAGGCCTCAGCCCATGTGGCGCGTCTGGCCGCTGCTGCCACCCACTTCGATTACCCATGGAACAACCAGGCGGTGGACCGCTGCGTGGAAGACCTGCGCCAAGCCCACCCCCAGGGGCGCTGGCGCATTCGCGTGCTGCTTGACGGGCGAGGCAGCGTGCGAGCCGAGGCCTATGCCATGGAAGCCGCGCCAAGCCGCGTCAGGCTCCGATTGGCGGACCGGCCGCTTGAAATGGCCGACAGCGAATTCGTCCGTTTCAAGACCACGCGACGCGCGCATTACGACGCGTTCGCACCCACGCGTGCGGGCGTGTTCGACACCCTCCTGTGGAACACGCGGGGCGAGATCACCGAATGCACGCGCGGCAACGTGGCTCTGCTGATCGACGGCCGCTGGGTAACGCCCTCGCGGCGTTGCGGCCTGCTCGCCGGCATTGCGCGCGAGCGATGCCTGCGCGAAGGCCGCCTGACCGAGGCAGTGGTGCGCCTGCAGGACTTGCCTCGCGTGCAGGCGCTGGCTTTCGTCAACAGCCTGCGAGGATGGATCGACGCTGTGCTTGAAGGCGCGCCGGCGGCGGTGTCAGGCGCCGATCTCCAGAACGCACTCGTCCCCCAGCGGCTCGCGCCAGACGCGCACGCGTGAAGGCGCGGGCCGCATGTCGACCAGGGCCTTCGCGATGTAGACGCAGAGGTTCTCCAGCGTGGGAACGCCCAGGCCGGGCACATCGTCTAGCAGGTGATGGTCGAGCTGCTCGCGCACGGCCTGCAAGTGTTGGCGCAACAGGCCAAGGTCGATGACCATGCCAGTGGCGGCGTCGAGCGGGCCGCTGACGGCCACCTCCGCGTGGTAGGTGTGGCCGTGGATGCGGCGGCTGCCTTCGGCTTCGATCTCGCGCCGCAGGGTATGGGCGGCATCGAAGAAGAAGCGCTGGCTGACGGTGAACTGCGATGACTTGGGGGCAGGCCTGGAGTTCATCATCGAATCCCCGTCAGCTTGTGCGTCTGCAGGCTCAGCCGCCAGGCGGGGTGGCGCAGGCAGGTGTCGATACACGACGCCATGTTCGCGGCCTGCACGGGACCGTCCATCGGTTGCAGGAAGCGGTGGGTGAATTGGCCGTCAATCTCCAGTGCATCCAGGTCCAGTCCGGGCTGCGGCCACACCACCTTGAGCTCCTGCCCTGAGCGCTGGACCCATGGTGCGCCGGCCTTCGGGCTGATGCAAAGCCAGTCGATGCCTTCGGGCGCCACCACAGTGCCGTTGCTTTCCACCGCGATGCGGAAGCCGCGCGCATGCAGCGCCGCAATCAGCGCGGCGTCCACCTGCAACAGCGGTTCGCCGCCGGTCAGCACGGTCTGGCGGTGCTGATCGTGCGCGGCCGGCCATTGCGCGGCGATCGTATCGGCGAGCAACTCGGCGCTGGCGAACTTCCCGCCCAGCGTGCCGTCCGTGCCCACGAATTCGGTGTCGCAGAAACGGCAGATGGCATTGGCACGATCGCTCTCGCGGCCGCTCCACAGATTGCAGCCGGCGAAGCGGCAGAACACGGCGGGCATGCCGGCCTGGGCGCCTTCGCCCTGCAGCGTGTAGAAAATTTCCTTGACGCTATAGGTCATCGAGATTCATGCAGCGATTTCAAGGTTGTCGATCAGCCGGGTTCCGCCCAGCCGGGCCGCGGCCAGTGCGACGAGCGGGTCGCCCGGCGTCGGCGACTGCAGGTCGGCGCGGCGGCGCAGTACCAGGTAGTCGGGCTTCCATCCGCGTTGCGTGAGCGCGTGCATCGCGCGCGCCTCGATGGTGGCCAGGTCATGCTCGCCCTCGCGGACCGCCTGGCCCATCGCCTGGAGCGCCTTCGACAACTGCACCGCCTCGGCGCGCTCGGCTTCGCTCAGGTAGCCGTTGCGCGAGGACAAGGCCAGCCCGTCCTCGGCGCGGCGGGTCTCCCCACCCACGATCTCGATGGGCAGCGCGAACTGTCGCACCATGTGGCGGATGACCATGAGCTGCTGGTAGTCCTTCTTGCCGAACACCGCAACGGCCGGCTGCACGCAGGCGAACAGCTTCATCACCACGGTGCAGACGCCCACGAAGAAGCCGGGCCGGAAGTGTCCTTCGAGAATGTCGGCCAGCGCGCCGTCCGGGTGCACCTTGCAGGTTTGCGGCTCGGGATAGAGCGCCTGCTCGTCGGGTGCGAACAGCACATCGCAGCCGGCCGAGCGCAGCTTCTCGCAATCGCTGTCCCAGGTGCGCGGATAGGTGTCGAAGTCCTCGTGCGGCAGGAACTGCAGCCGGTTGACGAAGATGCTGGCCACCGTGACATCACCCAGGGGCTTCGCCTGGCGCACCAGCGCCAGGTGGCCGTCGTGCAGGTTGCCCATGGTGGGGACGAAGGCGGGCCGTCGTTGGCGGCCCAGGAGCTCGCGCAGTTCGGGGATGGTGCGGGCGATGTGCATGGTCGTGATCGAGATGTGAATGAGGGTGCGCTACCAGGCGTGCAGCGCGTCGTCCGGGAAGCTGCCGTCCTTCACGGCGCGCACATAGGCCTGCAGGGCCTGCGCGATGCCGGCTGCGTCGGCCATGAAGTTGCGCACGAATTTCGGCATCCGGCCGAGGTTGATGCCCAGCATGTCGTGCAGCACCAGCACCTGACCGGCAGTGGAGCGGCCCGCGCCGATGCCGATGGTGGCGCAGTGCCGCAGCTCGCCCGTGAGTTCGGCGGCGAGCGCGGCAGGCACCATCTCGAGCACCAGCATCGTGGCGCCCGCGTCCTGCAGCGCATGGGCCTGTTGCTTGAGCAGAGCGGCGGCCTCGCCGCCCTTGCCCTGCACACGGTAGCCGCCCAGCGCATGCACCGTCTGCGGTGTCAGGCCGAGATGGGCGCAGACCGGGATGCCGCGCTCGACCAGGAAGCGCACCGTCTCGGTGGTCCAGCCGCCGCCTTCCAGCTTGACCATGTGGGCGCCCGCCTGCATGAGCACGGCGGCGCTGCGCAAGGCCTGCTCGCGCGACTCCTGGTAGCTGCCGAAGGGCAGGTCGGCGATGAGCCAGGCGGTGCCCTGGACGCGGTGCAGCCCGCGCGAGACGCTGTCGGTGTGATAGCGCATGGTCTCCAGCGTCACGCCGACCGTGCTGTGCAGGCCCTGGCAGACCATGCCGAGCGAATCGCCCACCAGCAGGCATTCCACGCCCGCCGCGTCGGCCATGGCGGCGAAGGTGGCGTCGTAGGCGGTCAGCATGGCGATCTTCTCGCCACGTGCATGCATGTCCGCCAGGCGCGGCAGGCTCAGCGGCTTGCGCTGGGCCAGCGGCGATGCGGGTGGCAATGTGCCGTAGGGGGTGGCCGAATGGGCACCGGGAATGGATGACATGGTCGAGCTTTCTCCATGGGGCGGCCGCGGGCCGTTATAAGCGAGAGAAGGCCGAGGCTCGGGAATGGCCCTCAGGCCGCGATGACCTCGCCGGAGGCGGCCTGCACGGGAATGTGTGCGCGCTCTTCCTTGATGCGGTTGGCGCCATCGACGAACACCAGCTTCGGCAGGTAGCCCGCCACCTGGTCCTCGGGCACCAGGCCGAAGGCGGCGATGATGATCAGGTCACCCACCGCCGCGCGCCGCGCTGCCGAGCCGTTGACCGAGATGATGCCGGTGCCGCGCTCGCCGCGGATCGCATAGGTCACGAAGCGTTCGCCGTTGTTGATGTTCCAGATGTGGACCTGTTCGTTCTCGCCCAGGTTGGCGGCATCCAGCAGGTCTTCGTCGATGGCGCAGGAGCCTTCGTAGTGCAATTCGCAATCGGTGACGGTCGCGCGGTGGATCTTCGACTTGAGGAGCGTACGGAACATGGCGGGGATTTCTCTGCAAGAAAGGTGAATCGGCCTGGCTCAGCCGGCGGGCGGCACCAGGATCGTTGGAGCCGCTGGCGCGGCGAGCGCGGGATAGTCCCGGCTGAAATGCAGTCCGCGGCTCTCGCGCCGCGCCTGCGCAGAGCGCACGATCAGATCGGCCACCTGAACCAGATTGCGCAGCTCCAGCAGATCGCGCGTGACATGGAAGTTGGCGTAGAACTCCTGGATCTCGCCGGTGAGCAGTGCGATGCGGTGGGCCGCGCGCTCCAGGCGCTTGTTGGTGCGCACGATGCCCACGTAGTCCCACATGAAGCGGCGAAGTTCGTCCCAGTTGTGCGAGATGACAACGGTCTCGTCGGCGTCCCTGACGCGGCTGTCGTCCCAGTGCGGCGCTTCGGCGCAGTCGCGCGCCGGCGCATCGGCAATGGCCTTGGCGGCGGCGCGTGCGAACACCATGCACTCCACCAGCGAGTTGCTCGCCAGGCGGTTGGCGCCATGCAAGCCGGTGCAGGCCGTCTCGCCGATGGCGTAGAGGCCCGGGATGTCCGTGCGGCCGCTGAGGTCGCTCAGCACGCCACCGCAGGTGTAGTGGGCGGCCGGCACCACCGGGATCGGCTCGCGCGTGATGTCGATGCCGAGTTCGGCACAACGCGCCAGGATGTTGGGAAAGTGCTCCCCCAGGAAGGCCGGGCTCTGGTGCGAGATGTCCAGGTACACGCAGTCCAACCCGTGCTTCTTCATCTCGAAATCGATGGCGCGCGCCACCACGTCGCGCGGCGCGAGTTCGGCCCGCGCGTCATGGTCGGGCATGAAGCGGGTGCCCCCCGCCGATTCGGGCAGCTTCAGCAGTCCGCCTTCTCCGCGCACCGCTTCGCTGATCAGGAAGGACTTGGCGTGGGGGTGGTAGAGGCAGGTCGGGTGGAACTGGATGAACTCCATGTTCGCCACCCGGCATCCCGCGCGCCAGGCCGCGGCGATGCCGTCGCCGGTCGCCGTGTCGGGGTTGGTGGTGTAGAGGTAAACCTTGCCCGCGCCGCCGGTCGCCAGGATCGTGTGCGGCGCCCGGAAAGTGACGACCTCATCGGTTGTTGCGTCCAGCGCGTACAGGCCCACGCAGCCGGGATCGGCCAGCCCCAACCGGCGGCCGGTGATCACATCCACCAGCGTGTGCTGCTCGAACAGCGTGATGGCCGGTGTATGGCGGACCCGTTCGATCAGGGTGCGTTGCACCGCGGCCCCTGTGGCGTCGGCCGCATGCACGATGCGACGCTGGCTGTGGCCGCCTTCCCGCGTCAGATGAAGTTCACCGCGCTCGAGCGAAAAGGCTACGCCGAGCGCGCGCAGCCATGCGATGGCCTCGGGCGCGTGTTCCACCACGAACTGGGTGGCGGCCAGGTCGCACAGGCCCGCGCCCGCCACCAGGGTGTCGTCCACATGGGACTGAATGGTGTCGCCTTCACCCAGCACCGCGGCGATGCCGCCCTGGGCCCATTGGCTGGCGCCGTCGTTCAAGGCGCCCTTGGTGAGTACGGCCACACGGTGCGTCGGTGCCAGGTGCAGCGCGGCGCTGAGCCCGGCCAGACCGCTGCCGACGATGAGAACGTCGAAGTCGTGCGATGTCATTGGAGTGGGGTGTGTCAGGCCGGCGAGTACGCCAGCCGCACGTAGATCGGGGCAAAGGCCTCCGCCTGCGTGATGTCGATCAGCGTTTCCTTTGCGAGCTCGAGCATCGCGATGAAGGTGACGATCAGCACCGGCGTGCCGCGCGTGACGTCGAACAGCTTCTCGAACTCCACGAACTGCCGCCCCTGCAGGTGGCGCAGGACGATGCTCATGTGCTCGCGCACGCTCAGTTCCTCGCGCGAGATCTTGTGGTGCTGCACGAGCTTGGCGCGCTTCATGATGTCGGCCCAGGCTTCGCGCAGGTCGACCACGTTCACGTCCGGGAAGCGCGGCTTGAGCGACTGCTCGATGTAGACCTGCGCCTTCCAGAAATCACGTCCGGCTTGCGGCATGGCGTTGAGCGAGGCGGCCTGCAGCTTGGTCTGCTCGTATTCGAGCAGGCGGCGCACCAGTTCCGCGCGCGGATCCTCGGCTTCCTCGCCCTCGGCCACCTTCTTGGGCGGCAGCAGCATTCGCGACTTGATCTCGATCAGCATCGCGGCCATCAGCAGGTACTCGGCGGCAAGCTCCAGGTTGGTCTGGCGGATCTCGTCGACGTAGCTGAGGTACTGGCGCGTCAGCCCCGCCATCGGAATGTCGAGGATGTTGAAGTTCTGCTTGCGGATCAGGTAGAGCAGCAGGTCCAGCGGCCCTTCGAAGGCCTCGAGGAACACCTGGAGCGCCTCGGGCGGAATATAGAGGTCGTTCGGCAGCGCGAACAACGGCTCGCCGTAGAGCCGGGCGAGCGCGACCTGGTCGACGACTTCGGGCATCGCGATGATCTGCGCGCTGCCATCGTCGGCAACGACCTCATCGCGCGCGGAGCCCGCGCCCGTGCCGGCTCTCTCGCCTCGCTGTCGACGATCCTGGGAACCTGCGACGGGCCGGATGGACACTTACTTGGCGCGCGTCTGGTAGACGTAGGGCTGCTGCGGCACCCTGGCTTCGTCGTACTCGTCCAACAGGCTGCGATCGAGGTTCTTGTCCCACAGCAGGGCGCGTCCCGCGCGCTGCTCGGCTTCGAGCGTCGGCTTCTTTTCCTTCATCTGCTCGATGAAGTTCGTGATCTCGGACGTGTAGTGGGGGCGGGCGAAGATGGACATGCGTTTGGACCTTTGGGCGATTTTACCGGTCGAACGCCGGGTCAAACCGGGCGAGCCCAGGGGCGATGCGGTGCGGGTGAATACCGCATTGAAGGCGCGACCGGCATGCGCTAGCGTGGCGGCTCCGAATCAACCCCTCAGGAGACCGCTCATGGTGCGCCGATATTCCCTCTATTTCGCCACGACCGCCGCCGCGGCTGCCGCGCTCCTGGCTGCCTGCAGCATGGGCGGCCCGGCCTCGCCGCAAAGCAAGATGAGCTTCTTCGTGACCAGCGCGAATCCAGGCAAGGGCGCGGATTTCGGCGGACTGGAGGGTGCCGACCGCTATTGCCAGAGCCTTGCAGCGAACGTCGGCGCGGGCGCGCGCACCTGGCGCGCTTACCTCAGCAACAGCCCGGTGGGCGGCAGTCCGGCGGTGAACGCGCGCGATCGCATCGGCAGCGGCCCCTGGTTCAACGTCAAGGGCGAACTGATCGCCAGCAACATCGAGGAACTGCACGGCGACAACAAGATCACCAAGCAGACGGCGCTGACGGAGAAGGGAGCGACCATCAGTGGGCGCGGTGACCCGGTCAACACCCACGACATCCTGACGGGCTCTTCGCCGGACGGCCGGGCCGTCAATGATGGCAAGGACCACACTTGCGGCAACTGGACCAGGAGCGGCGAAGGCTCGGCCATCGTGGGCCACCACGACCGCACCGGTTTGAACGAAAGCCCACCCCAGAAGTCCTGGAACTCGTCGCACGCGACCCAGGGTTGCAGCCTGGAGGCGCTCCAGAAGACCGGCGGCGGCGGGTTGCTCTACTGCTTCGCGCAGAACTGAGGCACGGATCGAAGCCCTAGACTCGGCGCTACTGCATGAAAATTCGGGGGTGCCGGTGCAACGAAAGATAGGGCGCGGGGCCGCGGTGGTCCTGCTGGGTGCGGCGCTGTGGCTGTCGGGCTGCGACCGCCAGCGCATCGGCGAACTGGAAGAGGGCGTCTCCTCGGAGGCCGATGTGCGGGCGCGCTTTGGCGAGCCCGAGAACATCTGGGCTGCGCCCGATGGCCGCATCCTCGAATACAACCGCCAGCCCCAGGGTCAGAAGAACTACATGATCACCATCGGCGCCGATGGCAAGATGGTCGCTCTGCGCCAGGTGCTCACGCCCGAGAACTTCGCCAGGGTCCGGCCCGGCATGGCGGTAGAGGATCTGCGCAAGTTGCTCGGCAAGCCCGCCTCGCGCACGCCGTATCCCCTCAAGAACCAGACCGCGTGGGAATGGCGCTGGCTCCAGCCGCCGAATTCGCCGATGGTGTTCACCGCGATGCTTGATGATGACCAGCGCGTCGTGAGCGCCGGATCATCGCCGGATCGAAGCACCGAGGCGAATTGAAGCCGGGGCCCCTTCCTAGCGTTCGCTCGCCGCTTCGCGCAGCGCCTCGAGAAAGGTGCGCCGCCACCAGTGAACGTCCTGTTCGCGGATGCGCGCCAGCAGCTTCTGATGCCGCTCGCGCCGCTCTTCCAGAGGCATTCGCAAGGCCTGCTGCACGGTCTCGGCGGTGCCGTGCGTATCGTAGGGGTTCACCAGCAGAGCTTCCCTGAGCTGTTCGGCCGCGCCCGCGAAACGCGACAGCACCAGCACACCCGGATCGGCTGGATCCTGCGCCGCGATGTATTCCTTGGCGACGAGATTCATGCCGTCGCGCAGCGGTGTCACCAGGCCGACCGCCGCCGCCCGGCACAACCCCGGGACACGCTTGCGCGCGACCATACGGTGGATGTAGCGCACCGGCATCCAGTCCAGCTCGCCGTAGTCGCCATTGATGGCGCCGCACAGCGACTCGAGTTCGCGCCGGATGTCGCCGTAGGCATCGACCGTCTCGCGCGTGGGAGATGCGATCTGGATCAGCGTCGCGCTGCGGCGGTTTTCGGGGTAGTTGGCCAGCAACTGGCGGAAGGATCGCACGCGATGGGGAATGCCCTTGGAGTAGTCGAGCCGGTCGATGCCCAGCAGCAGGCGCCGGCTCGAATATTCGCGTTTCATGGTCTCGTACATGTCGCGCGATTCCTTCGCGTGCGTGAGCGCGGCGAACTCGTCCACGTCGATGCCGATGGGAAACACATTGCAGCGCACCGTCTGGCCATACGCGCGATAAAGATCGGTACCCACGAACTCGCCATTGGCCTCGTTGCGCACGTACTGCTCGAAATGCTGCACGTCCTGCCGCGCCTGGAAGCCGATCAGGTCGTAGGCGAAGAGCGAGCGCATCAGCCACTCGTGCTGCGGTATCGCCGCCATGATGATGTGCGGCGGCAAGGGGATGTGCAGGAAGAAGCCGATGCGCTGCTTGCACCCCATCGCGCGCAGTTCGGCGCCGAGCGGGATCAGGTGATAGTCGTGCACCCAGATGATGTCGTCCTTGCGCAGCAGCGGCATCAGCTTGCGTGCGAAGAGCTGGTTCACCCGCCGGTAGCCACCGATGAAGCCGGCCTCGAAGTTGGCCAGGTCGAGCCGGTCGTGGAACACCGGCCACAACACGTCGTTGCTGTAGCCGAGGTAATAGCTGTCGTGGTCCTCTCGCGAGAGGTCGATCGTGGCGAGCGTGATCTTGCCTGCCTGCTGCACGTGCAATTCCCCCTCGCCGGCGGGGCCGTTCTCGACGACGGCGCCGCTCCAGCCGAACCAAAGGCCCCCGGTCTGCTCGAGGGTTTCGCCGAGCGCGACGGCCAGCCCGCCGGCCGCGGGTTTGCGCGGATCGGCCAGGCGGTTGGAAATCACGACCAATCTGCTCATATGCACGAATCCCAGGGCGCGGACAGGCGCACTGCCGCATTGATGATGCCGACCATCGAGTAGGTCTGCGGAAAATTGCCCCACATCTCGCCCGTGACCGGGTGCGTGTCTTCAGACAGGAGGCCCAGCGGATTGCGCGCCGCCAGCATGGTCTCGAAGATCTGGCGCGCCTCGGCCTTGCGGCCGATCTTCGCCAGTGCGTCGATGCGCCAGAAGGTGCAGATGTTGAAGGCCGTCTCGGGCTTGCCGAAGTCGTCGGCCGCCTCGTAGCGGCGCATGTAGGGGCCGTCGCAGAGCGACTTCTCCATGGCTTCGACGGTGGAAATGAAGCGCGGGTCGCGCGCATCGATGAGGCCCACCTCGACCATCAGCAGGATGCTGGCGTCGAGCTCGCGGCCGCCGAAGCTCTCGGCGAAAGCCTGGCGTTCCTCGCACCACGATCTGGCGAGGATCTCTTCCTTCATGCGCGACGAGTGTCCGTGCCAGTAGGCCGCGCGTTCGGGCAGGCCCAGCGCGCGGGCGATCTTGGCAAGGCGGTCGCAGGCAGCCCAGCTCATCAGCGCCGAGCTCGTGTGGATGCGCGCGCGTGTGCGCAGCTCCCACATGCCGGCGTCGGGCGTGCCGTAGACGCGGATGGCCTGCTCGCCCACGGCCTCCAGATGCGGAAACTCGGCCACGCCCGCGCGGCTGAGCAGGCGATGATCGTGGAAGGCCTGCGCCGCGCCGAGCACGATGTTGCCGTAGACGTCGTGCTGGAAGTGCTCCTGCGCCTGATTGCCCACGCGCACCGGGCCCATGCCGCGGTAGCCGTCCAGGCCTTCGACGAAGGACTCCGGCAGTTCGCGCTCCAGGCCGATGCCGTAGAGCGGCTGGATGTGCTGGCCATGCGAGCCGATCACCACGTTGCCGAGCCAGCGAAGGTAGTCCTCCATGGTGCCGACTTCGGACAGGCTGTTGAGCGCGCGCACCACGAAAAAGGCATCGCGCAGCCAGCAGTAGCGGTAGTCCCAGTTGCGCTGGCTGCCCGGCGCCTCCGGAATGCTGGTGGTCATGGCGGCGACGATGGCGCCCGTGTCCTCGTAGAGCGACATCTTGAGCGTGATCGCGGCGCGGATCACGGCCTCCTGGTACTCGAAGGGAATCGCGAGCCGCTTGCTCCATGTGCGCCAGTAGGCGATGGTTTCCTGCTCGAAGTGGCGCGCGGTATCGGCGATGCCATCGGTCAGGGTTTCGTCGGCGCCGAGCACGAAGTTGTATTCGCGCGACAGGACGAAGGGTTGGCGCGACAGGATGTGTGAGACCGAGGCGTCGGTGTTCAAGCGCATCGTGAAGTCCGGGCCTACATAGCGGACATGGTTGCTGCCGCGCGTGACCGTCGGGGCCTGCGCGCCCCATTGGAAGCGCGGCGCCAGCGACACGCGGATGCGCGGGGTGCCGTGGATCGGGCGCACGCGGCGCACCAGCGTGAGCGGGCGGAAATAGCGCGAGCGGCTCTGGAAGCGTGGCGCCAAGTCGGTGATCTCGATGCCCTGGCCGGTGCTGTCGAACAGCTGGGTGCGCAGCACGGCGGTGTTCGGCTCGTACCACTGCCTGGACGATGCGAAGTCCTCGATCTCGATGGCCCACGCGCCTGCATCCTCGCCCGGGTGCAGCAGAGCGTTGAACACCGGGTCGCCGTCGAAGCGCGGAAGGCAGCACCAGACAATGCGGCCTCGCGCGTCGACCACCGCGCTGTAGGCGCAATTGCCGATGACGCCGACGTTGAGCGATGGCTCGGCCGGCGGCCCGAAGCCGCCGCGCGCGGGTGGCGCGCCGGGCGTTTCCAGGAGCGGCGCGGCCTTGTCGCTGGCGGCGGCGCCGGCCATCGATTCGCCGGCGCGGGCTTCGGGCGTCTCGATCTTCCAGGGAGATGTCGTCATGCGGGCTTCCTGGGTGTTCCGGGCGCAGGTGTCGCGAGCAAGTCCCGCGCCGCGACCAGCCATTCGAACACCGCCCGAGGTGAATCCAGCCGGTGCAGTGCCTGGCTGGGCCCGGAGCCGACCTTGATCGCCATCCCGCCACGCGGCTGGACGATGGCGAATCCGCTTTCGTCCGTGGTGTCGTCACCTGCAAAGACGGGTGTGCGGCCGGCAAAGGGCGATTCGCGCATGAAGGCGTCGATGGCGACGCCCTTGTTGATGCCCGCGGGCTTGACCTCGAACACGAACTTGCCGTGCATCAGCTCGAATTGGGGCTGGTCCTCGATCACGCGGGTCATGGCATCTCGGCACAGGGCTTCGAGCTGCGGCGCGAGCCGGTAGTGCAGGGCAATGGCCGCGTGCTTGCGTTCCACCAGCAGGCCCGGGTGGCGGCGTGCCAGTTCATTGGCGGCATCGAGCACCGACCTCAGGTCGAGGGCGCGCTGCTCCCGCATGGAGCCTTCGGCATCGCGGCGCTGGACGCCGTGCTCGCCCGCCGCCGGCAGGCGCAGGGGGGCGAGAAAGCGGTCGAGCACGTCGATCTGCCGACCGGAGACCACGGCAAGGGCGCCGCCCAGCAACTCGTGGAGGTCGCCGAGGAGTGCGACCATCGCGCTCGGAACTTCGATCGCCTCGGGTGTCTCGGCGATCTCCACGAGGGTGCCGTCGAAGTCCAGGAAGAGGGCAGCGTCGGGTGTCAGGCGAGGAGGTGTCTGCATGGAGGGAAAACCATAGCAGACTGGGGGCCTGGAGCGCGTCGGCCAAAGCCGCCAATCGTCAATTCAGCCGGCTTCAGCGTGTTTCACGCGGCCGGGGGAAGCGCCGCCGCGACGGCGGCGACGCGTGCGCGCGCAATGGCCTCGCCGATTCTCGGGCCGGTGGCGCCCGCTGCCTGGGCTTCGCGCGCGATGGCTTCGGTATCCACCGATTGGGCAAGGGCAAGTGCCGCGAGCAGGCGCCGGCGCTGCGGGTAGGGGCTGTCTTCGAGGCCCAGGCGTCCACGCGCATCGCACTCGCAGGCCTGTAATGCCTGCTCGAAGCGCCCCGGCTTGCGGAATGCGTCGCAGCGCTCCAGGAGCCGGACAAGCGCAGCGGCATTGAGTTCGCCGCTGCGGTGGATATTGCCGTGCTCGCGCGCCACGACGTCAGCCAGTTCGCGAACCTCCACCGGGACGCGCCAGCGGTCGCACACCGCGCGCAGCAGCCTGGCGCTGCGCTGTTCGTGGCCGATGTGGCGGGGCAGCTCGTCGACGGGTGTCGTGCCCTTGCCGAGGTCGTGCATCAGGCAGGCGAAGCGCACGGGCAGCGGCGTCTGCAGCCGCGCCGACATGTCGAGTACAAGCATCAGGTGCAGGCCGGTGTCGACCTCCGGGTGATGGGCTTCGGGTTGTGGCACGCCCCACAGCCGGTCGACCTCGGGCAGCAGCACGGCAAGCGCGCCGCATTCGCGCAGCAGTTCGAACATGCGGGAGGGCCTGGCTTCCATCAGACCGCGCGACAATTCCTGCCAGACGCGCTCGGGCACCAGCGCATCGACCTCTCCGGCGGCGACCATCTCGCGCATGAGGGTCATCGTTTCGGGGGCGACATGGAAGTCGGTGAAGCGCGCGGCGAAGCGCGCCACGCGCAGGATGCGCACCGGGTCCTCGCGAAAGGCGTCGGTCACATGGCGCAGCAGTTTCAGTTGCAGGTCGCGCTGGCCGTGGAAGGGGTCGACGAGGTCCGCGCGCTTCGGTGCGAGGGGCCCTGCGGGGTCGAGCCTGGAGGAGGCAAGCGCGATGGCATTGATCGTGAGGTCGCGTCGCGCCAGATCCTGCTCCAGGGTCACGTCGGGCGCCGCATGGATAGTGAAGCCGCGATAGCCCGGCGCGCTCTTGCGCTCGGTGCGTGCCAGCGCATATTCCTCGCGCGTCTGCGGGTGCAGGAAGACGGGGAAGTCGCGGCCCACCGGGAGAAAGCCCTGCGCCACCATCTGCTCGGGCGTGGCTCCGACCACCACCCAGTCGCGGTCGCTGCCGGCCTGGCCCAGTAGCGCATCGCGGATTGAGCCGCCGACGAGGTAGGTTTGCATGGGGCCGGAGTCTAGCCGCGGCGGCGCTCCAGGGCCGCCAGTCCGGCCGGTGTCAGCTTCAATATCTTTGCCGACCCCGTGTAGTAAGGCACTCCCTTCACCAACATAGACGGTGGAATCTCGGCCTCGACAAGCCCGGCCGCGTCAAGAATCAACACTTTGTCGATGTCGTATGTTCCGTGAACAAGAAAGGGAAGCTCGGCATGGCTCAGGCGCTCTAGAAGTTCGTACGGCATCGGTTCCCTTGCGGTCCCGTTCCGAAATCCGGTGGGGTTGCTCAACGAGAACCAAAGAAAAGACCGCGCGATTGATGATCGTGGACGTTTCTTGAATTTGCGCGATAGCAGTGATCCGATCTGAGATTTTCTTGCGCTGGATCAAGTCATGGCCAAAGATCCTGCGCGTGTCAGCCACGGGTAGGGGATGCGCTGTTCAGATGGTTTCGATCGGACGCTCCGATGACGCTTTCTTGTGCTCCAACTGGTGTGCACAGTAGGCAAGAAGCGCGCTGATCGGCGTGGCCTTGTCGAATACGGCATTGGCGCCGAGGTCCAGGCACCTGCGACCCATCTCCTTCGTCGCATGCGCGGTCAGCACCACCATCTTCTGGGTCGCGCCGCGAACCCGACACGCTGCCAGGACGCGCAGTCCGTTTCCGCGGGCGAGGAGCAGGTCCACCAGCACCAGATCCCATGCGCGAGGATTCGACAACAGCCACAGGACCGCCTCCGATTCCGTTTTGGAATGCCCGACGATCTCGAAGTCCAAGCCATGGTCCAGCATCCTGGTTACCGCGGAGCGGGCATGTTCATCGTCCTCGACGATGAAGGTTCGAAGCGTCATTGCGATACCTTTCGATTCCGGCTTCATTAAATGCCGTGCGCGGTATGGGCGTCAACGAGCAGGCCGGCACATGGAGAATCCAATTCTGCGAGGGCTGACGCGTTGGCAGCTTGCGCTGGATCAATGAAGGCGGCAGTGCGCCCGCGCCGCTGAGGCGCGAAGGTTTCGAGGGGGATCTTGATCTGGGTCAGTGGCGCCGCCACGGGCCTTGTCCATCATCGCGTGGTGATCCGCAGTCCAACAACGAGAACCCCATGAGCCCTCTCAATCGTCGAACCATCCTTCTGCGTGGCGCCACAGCCACCGCCATCTTCCTCAGTCTCCATCGGGTCGCGCAGTCGGCGGCTGCGAAGCTCGACGAGTCCGATCCGGTGGCCAAGAGCCTTGGATACAGTCAAGACACCCGCAAGGTCGACGAGAAAAAATACCCCAAGCACGTCGCGGCTCAGGATTGCGCCGGTTGCAGCCTGTACAAGGGCGCGCCCAAGGATGCGATCGGTGAATGCCCGCTGTTTGCGGGCAAGGGTGTATCCAGCGGAGGCTGGTGCAGTGCCTGGACCAAGAAGGCGGGATAGCCTGGCGAGGCAGGAGGCGCCGCGGCGGTCGGGGCAGGCGTTCAGCGGCCGAGGCGGTACGGTTCCTCGAACGCGAGGAAGTCCTTCTCCTCCAGCGCGTCGTCGATCCAGGCCTTGACGCCAGGCAGGGCCTGGACCCTTGCGATGTAGGCGGAGATTGCCGGCGGCACGGGGAGCGCATAGGTGTTCAGCCGTGCGCAGACGGGCGCGTAGTAGGCGTCCGCGATGCCGAACTCACCAAAGAGCATCGGGCCGCCGTGCGCTTCGAGCAGGCTGCTCCACATCTGCACGATACGATCGAGGTCGGCCCGCACGCCGGGCTGATCGCGAAGAATCAGCCGGCCCTGCACGGCAAGTTCGGCCTCGATGTTCATGCCGCAATGGCTGCGCAGCGCACCGAAGCCCGCGTGCATCTCGGCACAGATGCTGCGCGCGCCGGCGCGCAGCACGCGGTCTTCGGGCCAGAGCTTCTTGTCGGGATGGCTCTCGGCGAGGTATTCGCAGATGGCGAGGGTGTCGTAGACGGCAAGATCGTCATCCTGCAGCACCGGCACCGTGCCCGTCGG
Organism: Variovorax sp. 01T432; assembly: GCF_056398605.1. Classification (NCBI taxonomy): domain Bacteria; kingdom Pseudomonadati; phylum Pseudomonadota; class Betaproteobacteria; order Burkholderiales; family Comamonadaceae; genus Variovorax; species Variovorax sp. 01T432. The sequence continues at coordinate 219,811 of NZ_JBFTPS010000002.1, read as the reverse complement.
GTTGACCTTGCGGATCGCTTGCTTGAACTGCGAATCCGCATCGAAGGAATCGAAACGCACCTTCACCTCCTCGAACGCGATGCCGGCCTGCTTCATGAGCACCCAGGGCCGCATCGACCAGGAGGAGTAGTTCTTGTTGCCGATGTAGAGCTTGAGCATCAGGGAAGGTCCTTGGTGGTCTCGGGAACCGCGGCGTCGCGCGGGCCCACTGTGCCCAGGCGGTCCTTGAGCGACTGCGGCCTACCGGTGATCAGGGCCGCATAGTTGGTGGTGTTCGCCAGCACCTTCTTCACATAGTCGCGGGTCTCGGTGAAGGGAACGTTCTCGGCCCAGATCGCGGTCTCCATCACCGGTCCGTTGCGCCAGTTGCGCGGCCGGCCAGGACCTGCGTTGTAGGCCGCGGCGGCCAGCGCCATCGAGCCGTCGAAATCGTCGAGCGCGAGCTTCAGGTAGTTCGTGCCGATGGTGATATTGGTGTCGCGCTCGTTGAGCTGGCCTGGCGTGAAGTCGGAGAGACCGATCTTGCGTGCGGTCCAGCGGGCGGTGGCGGGCATCACCTGCATCAGGCCGGAAGCGCCGACCCCGGAGCGTGCATCCATGACGAAGCGGCTTTCCTGCCGGATGAGGCCGTAGACGTAGGCCGGATCGAGACCGATCTCCTCGCTCTTGCGCAGCACGGTGTCGCGGAAAGGCATCGGGAAGCGCTGGTCGATGTCGATCGTGCCCTTGGTGCGCTCGCTGGTGTTGATGCAGCGGTCCCACACCTCCCGCTGGCAGGCGAGGTCCGCCGCGGCGAGCAGTTCGCGATCGGCCATGCCACCCTTGTCATGAAGATTGGTCGCGTAGTTCCATTCGCGATTGCCTTCGGCGCGCAGGCCGATCGAAATGGCGTAGAGCGCGCGGTTGAGCGCGGGATTGTTGCGTGCGGCGTCCTTTTCCTCGGGCGTGAGCGGGGTGGGGCGCGTCGGCACGTCGGCGCGCTGGCCCAGTTCCTCGAGCGCCAGCAGTTCGTAGAAACCGCGCGTGCCGGCGATGCTTTCATACAGCGCGCGCGCCTGTGCGCGGCGCTCGTCGCCGCCGTAGTTGCTGAGTGCGCGCGCTTTCCAGTAGACCCAGGTCGGGTCCTGCTGGGATGCCTCGCTCATGGCGTTGATGGCGGCCTGCACGATCTTCCAGTCGCCGCTGCGCAGGGCCGCGCGCGCCTTCCAGGCGAGCATGTCGTCGGAGAGATCGCTGTTCTTCGTGACGTTCGCGAAGGCGTTGTTGGCCTGGGGCGAGAGCTTGGTCGCGTATTGCCGGCCGATCGCGCCCCAGAGCCAGTTTCGTTCCTCGGCGCTCATCATCGGACCCCATTTGCGATCGAGCTGCGCGGCGGCCATGTCCGGGTCGGCAATCGTCATCTTGATGAGCGCGAGTACCACGATTTCCTTGCGCGCCTTGGCGGCGACGAAGACGCGGCTGGTCAGGAACTTCGCGACGCTCGCGTTCATCTCGTCGAAGAGGGGAACCGCATCGGGTGCGACCAGCACGATCGCGGCGCGCGCGGCTTGCGGCTTGTTCGCCTCGATGGCGAGCCGCGCCTTCTTCCATGCATCGTTGGGCGACATGAGGCCGGCGGCGATCATGCGGTCCGCGGCGGTCAGGCAACCGTCGTCGAGTTCGCGCTGCGCATGCCAGTTGCGCCGGACCTCGTCGGCCTTCGCCTTGGTGGCGCTGCCGGTGCGCAGCGCGTCGACCAGAATCGCGTAGCAGGCCACCTGCGCGTCGTCGTTCATGCGGAACGACGCGTGGAAGGCGGCAAAGCCGTCCCAGTCGCGGCGCTGGCCGGTGAGCAGCAGCCAGTCGTTGCGCAGGCGGTCTTCCTGGTAGGTGCCGGCATAGCGAGAGAGGAAGTCCTGCACTTCGGCGACACTGGCCTCCTGCAGGCGTGCCTTGAGTTCCCAGTAAGCCGCCCAGGCTTCGAGCGTATGGCCGCGCGCCTGGGGGAGCAGGGCCGTGAGACGAGTCTTGTCGCCGCGCTGGAAGGCCTGCTTCATCTGCACGATCACGTCGTCGTTGAGGTTCTGAGCGCATGCGGGTTGCAGCATCGCCGTGGCCGCCAGAACGAGTGAAAGAGCCAGCGCGGAGAACGGCCTGGAAGTGAGTGCGCGGGGCTGGGCGCGCATGGATGCCAAAATGCTTGCTAACTGCATCGGGGGATTATGGACAAGTCAAAGGGTGCCGACACCTCGGCAACTGCCACATTTCTCAAGGGCCAGCTGCGCGCGGCGTTGATCGAACAACGCCTCGCCATGCCCGATCGACTCGCGCGCGCCGACCTGCTGCAGCGCGTGATGCGCATCTGGCTGGTGGGCAGGCCGGACGCCGTGATCGGCGCCTACTGGCCGATCAAGGGCGAATTCGACCCGCTGCCGGCGCTCCACCGTTGGAAGGAAGACGGCGAGCTGCTCGACGAGCCGCATCGCCGCCGCATCGGCCTGCCGGTGGTCGACCGTGTCCACAAGACGCTGAGCTTCCATTCGTGGTACCCGGGCTGCCCGATGGAGAACGACGCCTATGACATTCCCAAGCCCAAGGACACCGAGCAGATCGTGCCCACGCTGCTGTTCGTGCCCTGCCTGGGCTACAGCGCCGGCGGGTACCGCCTGGGCTATGGCGGCGGCTTCTATGACCGCACCCTGGCGACGCTGGAGCCGCGGCCGTTCACGGTGGGGCTCGGCTTCACGAACGGCTTCCTGGAAGAGTTCGAGCCAGAACCCCACGATCTGCCGCTGGACGCGATCCTGAACGACAACGGCGTCGTCTGGCCGATTTCCTGAATTCCTCCGCCTTTGATCGGCCGTTGCAACCGAGCGGACCGCTTCCGGGCGCGCAATGCGCCAAGGCCACGACCCGGCCGTTGGACCTTCCGTAAGGTTTCAATTCTTCTTGAAACCGCCGCACGGTGGAATCCCTCCTTGAGATCGAAAGTGTGGTGCGCGAACCGCGGGCGCCGACGCCTTTGTACCTTCGATAAGACGTCAGATCTGATTTCTTAGTGCCTTTTGTTTAATTGATTCTCGCCAATTGTCGCGATCAATTCTTTGGGTGCACATCGCTCGGCATCATGCGCGCTCTCCTCACAAGGGAGACCCGAGAGATGGCCATCGCGGAGCCACAAGCATCACAAAAATGATCGAGGACTGACTCACAATGAACGAAATCTACCGTTCCATCTGGAACGCTGCGCTCGGCGCCTGGGTAGCCGTTGCAGAAATCACCAAGACCCAAGGCAAGCAAAGCCGATCAGGGCGGAATACGGATCGCAAAGGTGGAGGGCGGGCACAGCGACCCGCGGTGCGCGAATGGATGTTGGCCCCGGGTCCGGTGGTCGCCGCGCTGTCGTTGGCCTTGACCCCGCTGCAGCAGGCGAGCGCGGCGAGCGCGAGCTGGGACCCCAACGGCGCGGCCGCGGGCAGCGGGGGCAGTGGCATATGGGATGCCACGAGTACGCGGTGGTTCAATGGCACCACCTTCGGCGTATGGAAGAACGGGGCCTTCGATGACGCTGTGTTCAATGCCCCGGTGGCGCCGCTCGCGGGCAATGGTCTCACGCTCTCAGGTGCGATCAATGCGCACAGTCTCACCTTCAACGCCGCATACATGCTGTCGGGCGGTACCCTGAACCTCGGAGGCGTCGCCCCAACCATTGCAGGAGCGCCGCTGGTGACGATCAACTCGGTCATCACGGGCACGGCGGGACTCATCAAATCGGGCACCGGCGTCCTGACGCTGAACGCTAACAACAGCTACACCGGCGGCACGCGATTGCAGCAGGGCGGGCTGACGCTGGGAAGTGCGAGGGCCTTGGGGTCATCCACCGCGGCGGCCGATTTCGACGTGTCGGCCGGAACCTCCGTGACATGGAGCGGTGGCCTGACCTTCAACTACAACCTCACCGCCCATGGCGGAACGGTGGCCTTCAGCGGCTTACCTGCGCTCGCGTGACAACCGACCGCCGATCCTTGGCTCGGTCGATCCGAAAGAGGTGCTGCCGCCGACGGTGGCCGCGGCCAGCCCGGAGGTCTCGCTCAACAACCGCCTGGGCGCGATGACGCAGCTGTGGGGCATGCAGTCGCTGGGCACCTGGCACACCCGCAGCGGCAATGCCGACGAGGGCCAGAAGCGCGGCGGCACCCACTACTGGGTGCGCGGCTTCGGGGCCCACGGCCAGGTCAAGGGCGGCGGCTTGCAGTCGCGAGGCGCGGACTTCGCCTACAACGCGGCAGGCCTGCAGGCCGGCGGCGACGTGCAGGTCTCGCGCAACGGCCCGCTCGAAGACCGCGCGGGCGGCTATGTCAGCGCAGGCAGCCTGCGCGGGGACGTGAAGCACTTCGACGGCAGCGACGCGGGGCGCAATTCGATGCGCGCCTACAACGTGGGCGGCTACTGGACTCGCACCAGCAGCGAGGGCTGGTATGTCGACGCGGTGGCGCAGGCCACACGCTACGACAGCGTCCAGACGCGCTCGGTGCAGGGCATCAACGGCCAGACCGCCGGCTGGGGCGTGGCCGCCTCGCTGGAGGCGGGCAAGTCGATCGCGCTGTCGCAGACACTGAGCCTCGAACCGCAGGCCCAGCTGATCGTGCAGCACAACAGGCTTGACGATGTGCGCGACAGCAACCTCACCGACGCCGCGCTGGGCAACAGCAACAGCGTGCTGGGCCGCGTCGGCGCGCGCCTGGTGAACAAGTGGAACGAGCCCGGCTCGATGCTGCCGGCAAACACCACCTGGCTGCGGCTGAACGCATGGCAGGAGTTCGCGGGCAAGAGCAGCGTGACCTACCAGACCGCCACCGGCCCCCTGGCCTACGGCAACAACATGGGCGGCAGCTGGGGTGAGGTGGAGCTGGGCTTCAGCGCCTCGCTCACGCCGAGCACCTCCATCCACGCCAGCGTGGCCTACCAGCACAGCCTGAGCGGCACGGGCCGCGAGGGCGCCAGCTTCAGCGCCGGCGTCAACACCGGTGGCATGACCGCGATGGGCGTGGGCCTGAGCACCCAGCTCGCGCCCAACGCCACGCTCAGCACCAAGGCGTCCTATGGCAACGGAGCCAAGGGCCAGCCCGGCGTGATGACCGCCAACGTCGAGCTCGCCCTTCGATGGTGAACGGCCTGTCTGAAGTCAGTCCGGATGGTCGACGGTGTCGGGGTCCGGGACCTCGCCGATGGTTTCGCGCGTGATCGCGGCCTGCCCCTGCAGCCATTCGGAGAAGGCCTGGATCTCGGTCCGGGGCGCGCTGCGGGGCCCGGTGATCAGCCAATAGGCCATGGGCGACTCCATGCGGTGCTGCGGCAGGATTTCGATCAAGTCGCCGTTGGCCAGGCTCTCGGCGATCAGCGAACTACGCGCCAGCACCACGCCCTGGCCGGTGAGCGCGGCCTGGACCATCTGATAGGCGTAGTTGAAGTAGAGCCAGCGCCGTGGCTGCGCGCGCTCCAGGCCGTTGTTCTCGAACCAGCGGCGCCAGGTGAGCCATTCGAGGTGCGTGCGATGTGCGTCGCCGGCCTCGATGAGCGTGAAGCGCATGATGTCGGCCGGCACCTTGATCGCCGGATTGCTCTTGATGAGCCAGGGACTCGCCACGGGCGTCAGCGCTTCGCCGAAGAGGCGAACTGCGCCGGCCGGCATGTTCGCGCGGGGGCCATAGCGCAGCGCCATGTCGACGTCGGCGACGCCCATATCGAGCGCCACGTCGCTGGCGTCGATTCGGATATCGATTTCGGGGTTGTCGCGCTGGAAGGCTTCGAGGCGCGGAATCAGCCACATGGACGCGAAAGAGGCGAAAGTGGTGAGCGAGACGCTCTTGCGCCCGGCGCTCTGGCGTATCTGCCGCACGGCGCCATCGATGCGCGGCAGCGACTGCTGCACGGCGAGCAGGAGTTGGGCGCCGGCGCTGGTGAGCTCGACCGCGCGGGTGTGGCGCAGGAACAGGCTCACGCCAACCTCTTCCTCCAGCGACTGAATCTGTCGGCTGACGGCCGACTGGGTGAGCGCCATTTCTTCCGAGGCGGCCCGAAAGTTCAGGTGCCGCGCGACGGCCTCGAAGGCCCGCAGATGCCCTGCCGCGATGGGCCGGGAGCGCAGATGAGTCTGGGAATGCTGCATGCGAGGTAACGGCCGGGCGTCCTGGCGGAAGAGTGGATTGATGCGAATCCGGAATCAGTAGCCTACTGCGTTTTCATTGGACCGCCAACGGGCGGGCGCCGATCATTCATTCCCGAAGCGCGCAATTGCGTTTTGGAAAACCGCTTCAGGAGTCCGATCATGTCCGCCACTTGTGCCCCTTCTTCGCTTCAGTCCCTTCCGCAGGCTGCGCGCGCCGCCGCCATCCCTCCGGCCGTGCGCCGCGGCGCTTGGCGCCTGGAAGCCGGCCAGGCCATGAGTCTCAGGGCGGCCAATACCAGCATGTTGCATATCCGCCAAGGTCGCGTGTGGGTGACGCGCGACGCGACCGCCCACCGGGGCAGCGAAGATCTGGTGCTTGCGCCGGGTGAGTCGCTTCAAGTCCAGGCGGGCGAGCGCATCGTGATGGAGCCATGGGATGGCCATGGCGCCACCTACAACTGGGATGCGGTGCAGGCCGCGAAGGCCTGAATCTCAACCCGAGATGTCGAAGCGGGGGCGCAGCGCCAGAAAATGCGCGAGCGCCTCAGCCCCCGCGAGTTGGCTGAAGTTCGCCAGATCTTCTCCATTTTCGACCTCGGCCAGACCCATTTCGAAGCGCAGGTAGCGCCGCTGCGCCAACATTCCCTCGTACACAACCCGGATCTGCGCATGTCGTGCATCCGCCGCGATTTGGGTCATCAGGCGAAGCACCTCGTCACGCGGCCCTTCCATGTGCTGGCAGAAACGCAATCCGTCGAAAACCAGCAGACCGGTGATGCCGCGTTCCATGTTCCGCGCGCGCGCTGCGGCAACGATCTGTCCGACGACGATGGGTGATTGATCGGAGGCCAGGACACTATAGAAGAGAATTTCTCGGAGTTCGGTCATTGGGAAAGTGAGGCGGACGCATTCGAAGTCGAGCGCAGTGTAAGGACGCCGAAACTTTGCCGAAATGTCAAAAGACACAGGCTGCTGGCCTATAGTGCTCAAGTGAAATTCGAGGACTATCCTGCCCCCGTCTACCCCCCGCGCTGTGCCCATCCCTGCGAGGCATGCGGGTTGCGGGGGAATCCGGCTTTCGTTCCCGTCACTGCGCAAGAGCTGCGCACCATCGAGTCCTTTCGCAGCGGCACGCGCGTCGTCGATGCCGGCCAGCCGGTTTTCGACGAGCACAGGGCCAGCCCCGAGTTGCTGACGCTCTATTCCGGCTGGGCCTTTCGCTTCAAGACGTTAAGCGACGGTCGCCGACAGATCCTGGGCTTTCTGCTGCCGGGCGACTTCATCGGCCTGCAGGACGAGTTTGCGGACGGCCAGACCCATGGCGTCGAGGCGGTGACCGGCGTCACGCTGTGCGCCTTTCCGCGCGACAAGCTCTGGGACTTGTTCCATGCCCATCCCAAGCTCGGCTATGACGTCACCTGGCTGGCGGCACGCGAGGAAAAGATGGTGGACGACAACCTCGTGACCACAGGGCGGCGCAATGCGAGCGAGCGTGTCGCGATGCTGCTGATGCATCTCTATCGCCGCGCGGAGCGTGTCGGCATGGTGCGCGACGGCTGGGCGGAGTTTCCCTTCAATCAGCAACACATCGCCGACGCACTCGGCCTGTCGCTGGTGCATACCAACAAGACCATGCGCAAGCTCCAGCGCCTCGGGCTGTACAAGCTCGACAGTGGGTGGCTGCGCATCCTGGAGCCGCGGGCGCTCGAGACACTGGGTGACTATTTCGAGCGGGCGCTGCGGCCGACGCCCTTGATCTGAGACATCCGAGGCGGCGGTCGTCCATCGCGTATCGTAGAAGCCGTGCCTGACAATCCCGGGTCACCCGCTTCGATCCGGCAGACGCCGGCCATTTCATGACCGTCCCTGCCTGCCAGTGAAACTCCTGTCCCGTCTGCGTCAGATCGCCATGGTTGGCGGTGTCGAATCCTTCGGCGTGGCCGTCGGCGGCATTGCCGGCCTGCTCATCGTCAATCTGATGCCGAAGGAGCAGTACGCCGCCTACACATTCCTTGTCGCCTGCATGACGCTCATCCTCGGCGTGACCGACCTGGGGCTCGTCCATTGCCCGCTGCCGATCGTCGGGCAGCGAAATCGCGACGTGCCATGGATCGTCGGGGCCTGCCAGCAGGTCTTTCGAAAGCGCTGGCTGTTGCTGGCGCTGGGGCTCGCGGTCGTGGGGCCGTATTGGTTCTACACGTCCAACCAGCATGGGTGGTGGGGAGGTGGCTACCTGCTCGCGTCCGTTCTGGTCCTTGCCGTCGTGCTCTTCACTCTCCGGGAGCATTACGCGAGCACGGTGATGCTGATCATGAGCCGCATCACCGAATTGAACCGCGTCGGTTTCTCCTCGCAGATCGTGCGCCTGTCATTCGTTGGCGTGGTGCTGCTGCTGCCGATGACATCCTGGTCGATCGCCGGGCTTCTTGCCGCAGCCGCGGCCGCCGGCTTCGTCAGCGTGATGCTCTACAAGAGACAGTTCAGGCTGCTGGCGATCCCGGACCTGAAGCTCGACGCCGAGGACGCCAGGCGGGTCGATGCGCAGATCATCCAGATCGCGAAACCTCTCGTGCTGCCGGCCATCTTTTATCAGGTGCAGGGTGTGATTACCGTGTTCCTGGTGTCCTTCTTCGGCACGTCGAGCATGATGGCCGAGGTCGGTGCTTTCGGGCGCTTGAGCATGGTGCTCCTTGTGATGGACCGCGTGACCAACATCCTGCTCTTCCCGGCCATCGCGCGCGCGCCCAAAGGACCGCGCTTGCGCAAGATCGTGGTGCATGCGCACCTGGCCTATATCGTCACGATGATGCTGGTCATGTTGAGCTCGGTCGTGTTCCCTCACTACTGGATACTGCTCCTGGGCAAGCAGTACCTGAGCATGGAGCCGCTGGTATGGATGGTGTTCGTCTCGTCGATCCTCATGAACGCCTCGGGCTTTGCCTTTCGCACGCTGTCGGTTCGCGGGGCGACCGGCGGACAGAGCTTCAGCATCCTCGTGACCGTGGCTGCCCAGGTGCTCTACCTCTGGCTGCTGGGTGTGAGCGATTTGCGCTCGGTGCTTGGCTTCGCCATCGCGACCAGCGTTGCCAATTGCGGCTACCAGTACGTGATGCTCATGCTGCACTGGCGAAAGTGGCGCGAGTAGGGACGCGCGCAACAGGAGGCGAAGCGGCTCAGGCTCGCTTGTAGACGCGGCCAATGGCCGCCGCGATCTTCAGCGAGAGCTGGCGTTTTGCCAGGTCGCCATCGGAATACACCCGGATCGGCGCGTTGGCGAAGTGGTAGTACCACTTGCTCGCGGCCGTCGGCGGCCGCCCGCGCAGGGCCTGCTTGATGTGGCCGCCGTGCCATGGCTTGACCGAGCCGATCGCGTGCGAAAGGTAATAGCCGCCCGGCACGAAATCCATCGCCTCCGGGCCGGCCGTGTTCAGGGGCGCCTCCGTCACGGTGAGCGCGAAGTTCAGCGCGTCCTGGTCCGTGGAGTGGAAAAGGGCCGCCGATCCTCCGGCCTTGAGCTGCTTGGCGCCGTCGTTGTAAGCCACGACCAGATCGCACAGTCGACGCCAGAGGTCCAGGAACTCGAGGTGCGCGCGCGACACCGCGATGAAGCCGGCGTTGTAGTAGCGATCCAGACCGCGCCTCGGGATGGCACCGTGGGGTGCGAAGAAGCGGCCCCACAGGAGACGCTTCGGATGCCTTGCCGGAAAACACCAGTTGACGTCTTCGATCAGCGAGATTCCGTCTTCTGTGAACCAGCCCTCCATCGAGGGCCAGTCGCACTTCACGACGATATCGGGATCGATGTACGCCACTACCGTCGCATTGGGCGAATGCTTTTCCAGCATCTCGCGAATGAACGTGGGCTTGTAGTAGGTGAAGTGGAGCGGGGTGTCGAGCAACACCATGCAGAGCTTGAGCGTGGGCGCCACCTGAAACTGGCCGCTCGCGCGGTCGAAGGAAGGTGAATTCACGATCCACCCCGGCAGGGCGCCGCGGTAGCCGACCCAGAGCTCACCGGCATAGCCAGCCTTGATCAGCGAATTCGACAGCGCCGCGACGCCGAAATGGTAGTTTCCCTCGAAGAGCGTGCAGAGCGTGATTTTCATGGGTCAGTGTGTGTAAACGCGCTCAAGTGTAAACAAATGTTGTACTTTTCGGCGTGATTAACTCGCGGATTCCGAGCCTTCCGCAGGAGTGCGACCGGATTTCGGGCAGAAACAACAGCGCGCCGATAATTCGCGCCAGCTTGGCGAAACGCATTCGGGAAGGACGCATGAATCAGATTCCGCAGGACAACCAGGGACCGGTCGACGTCGTCATCATGGCGGCCGGCAAAGGGACGCGAATGAAAAGCAGCCTGCCCAAAGTGTTGCATCGTTTGGGCGGCCGCGCGCTTCTCAGTCACGTAATCACGACGGCCGCGCGTGTCGGCGCCCGCCGCATCGTGGTCGTGACCGGCCACGGCGCGGCCGACGTCGAGGCGGCCATCGAGGGCACCGTGCCGGGCGTGTCGCCCCTGTTCGCTCGCCAGGTGCCGCAACTCGGAACCGGCCACGCCGTCCAGCAAGCCGCACCGCTGCTGCCGGACGACGGCACGGTGGTGGTGCTGTCCGGCGACGTGCCGCTGATCGGCGAGGACACCCTGCGCGCGTTGGTTGCTGAAAGCGCCGGCCGGCGGCTTGCGCTGCTGACCATTCATGTCGACGACGCGACTGGCTACGGGCGGATCGTGCGCGCGCCGGCTTCCCCCGAAGCAGAAGGCGAAGTGCAAGCCATCGTCGAGGAGAAGGACGCCACCGCTGCGCAACGCGCCATCCGCGAGATCTACAGCGGCGTGATGGCGGTGCCGGCCCACCTGCTGAAGACCTGGCTCGCGCGGCTGGACAACCGGAACGCGCAAGGCGAGTACTACCTCACGGATGTCGTCGGCTTTGCCACCGTCGACGGTGTGCCGGTGGTCGCGCATCGCACCGAAGATCCGCTGCAGGTGGCCGGTGTCAACAGTCCGGCGCAGCTCGCCGCGCTCGAACGCGCCTATCAGCGGCGTCAGGCCGAGGCGCTGATGGACCAGGGCGTCCGTCTGGCCGATCCGGCGCGCCTCGATGTGCGAGGCTCGCTGGTGTGCGAATCGGATGTGGAGATCGACGTCAACTGCGTCTTCGAAGGCGCAGTTTCGCTCGGCGCCGGCACGCGCGTCGGCGCCAACTGCGTTATCGCGAATGCGCGTATCGAAACCGGTGCGGTGATCCATCCCTTCACCCATATCGATGGCGAGAAGGCGGGCGTGACGGTGGGCGCGGGCGCGCGCGTGGGTCCTTTTGCGCGATTGCGTCCGGGCGCCCGGCTGGGGGCCGAGGTGCACATCGGCAACTTCGTGGAGGTCAAGAACTCGACCCTTGGCGCCGGCGCGAAGGCCAATCATCTGGCCTACCTGGGCGACGCCACCGTCGGTGAGCGCGTGAACTACGGCGCCGGCAGCATCACGGCCAACTATGACGGCGCCAACAAGCATCGAACCATCATCGGCGATGACGTGCACGTCGGCAGCAACTGCGTGCTGGTCGCGCCGGTCACCATCGGTGCCGGGGGAACGGTGGGCGGTGGCTCGACGGTCACCAAGAGCACGGAGCCGGGCGCCCTGACGATCTCTCGTGCGCGGCAGGTCAGCTTCGCGAACTGGCAGCGGCCATCGAAGATACCGAAACCCTGAACGGCTCAGAGTCAAGGCGCCGCGACGGGGAGTGGGACGCGCGGCGCGAACTTCGCGCGCTTGAGGCTGAAGAACGCCTTCACGTTGCGCACATTGGCGTCGCTGGTGAAGAGGCGCTGCGCCAGCGCCTGGTAGCCGGGCATGTCGCGCACAGTCACGATCAGCACGAAGTCAGGGCCGGGCGAGACGCGATAGCACTGCTGCACGGCGTCGTCGGCGATGACCCGTTGCTCGAAGGCATCCAGAGACTCCGCATCCTGCCGGTCGAGAGAGACCTCGACCACCGCGCTGAGCAGGGCGCCGAGTCTGTCGACGCTGAGAATTGCTACCTCGCTTGCGATCCATCCCGATTCACGCAAACGGCGCACGCGCCGCAGGCACGTGGGTGGGGAGATGTTGAAGCGCTCTGCGAGCGACTGATTGCTCTCCGATGCATCTCGCTGGAGTGCATCCAGAAGGTGAATGTCAGTCTCATCCAAGTTAGAAACCTTCATATGTGTATACATTATGGAAGAAAATTCCATTTTATAGAAACAGAGAAATATATGATCAATAGCGATGAAATATTGATCATTTATTACATTGAATGAGGCCTACCATCGCACCTGACTTCAATCCGTAGGAGCATCCATGTGTGGCATCGTCGGCGCCGTTTCCGGTCGCAACATCGTTTCCGTTCTTGTCCAGGGCCTGCAGCGGCTTGAGTACCGCGGCTACGATTCCTGCGGCGTGGCGGTTCACGTGGGTGGCCTGCAGCGTGCCCGGACCACTTCGCGCGTGGCCGATCTGCTCGCACAGGTGCGTGACGACCACATCGAAGGCACCACCGGGATCGCTCATACGCGCTGGGCGACCCATGGTGCGCCGGCGGTTCACAACGCGCACCCTCATTTCAGCCACGGACCGGGTTCGGACGCGGAAGCGACGCGGCCCGAGCGCGTGGCTCTCGTGCACAACGGCATCATCGAAAACCACGAGGGGCTGCGTGCCGCTCTTCAGGCCAAGGGCTATGTGTTCGTGAGTCAGACCGACACCGAGGTCATCGCGCACCTGATCGACAGCCACTACGACGGCGATCTGTTCGAAGCGGTGAAAGCCACCGTGCGGCAATTGCAGGGCGCGTACGCCATTGCGGCGATCTGCCGCGACGAACCGCACCGCGTGGTCGGCGCCCGCGCGGGGTCGCCGCTGATCCTCGGCGTGGGCAAGGAGGGCGAGAACTTCCTCGCGAGCGATGCGATGGCCTTGGCCGGCGTGACCGACCAGATCGTCTACCTGGAAGAGGGTGACGTCGTCGACATCCAGCCGGGCAAGTACTGGGTCGTCGATCGCGACCACAAACCGGCGAGCCGGGCCGTGCGTACCGTCCACGCGCACAGTGGCGCGGCCGACCTTGGTCCCTATCGGCACTACATGCAGAAGGAGATCTTCGAGCAGCCGCGCGCCATTTCCGACACGCTCGAAGGCGTCGAAGGCATCGTCCCCGAGCTGTTCGACGGCATCACTGCGGACGGCAAGCCGGGCGCGCCAGCCTGGCGCGTCTTCAATGAGATCGACAAGGTGCTGATCCTCGCGTGCGGCACCAGCTACTACAGCGGCTGCACGGCCAAGTACTGGCTGGAGGGCATCGCGAAGATCCCGACGCAGGTGGAGATTGCGAGCGAATACCGCTACCGCGACTCGGTGCCTGATCCGAAGACGCTGGTCGTCACCATCAGCCAGTCGGGCGAGACGGCCGATACGCTGGCCGCGCTCAAGCACGCAAGGTCACTGGGCATGGAGCAGACGCTCACCATCTGCAACGTCGCGACCAGCGCGATGGTGCGCGAATGCAAGCTGGCCTACGTGACGCGCGCCGGCGTCGAGATCGGGGTCGCATCGACCAAGGCCTTCACCACGCAATTGGCGGGGCTCTTCCTGCTCACGCTGGCTCTGGCGCAAGCCAAGGGGCGCCTGACCGCAGAGGATGAGGTGCGCTACTTGAAGGAGATGCGGCATCTTCCGGTGGCGCTCCAGTCGGTGCTGGCGCTGGAGCCTCAGATCATCAGCTGGTCGGAAGACTTCGTCCAGAAGGAGCATGCGTTGTTCCTCGGCCGCGGCTTGCACTACCCGATCGCTCTGGAGGGCGCGCTCAAGCTCAAGGAGGTGACCTACATCCACGCCGAGGCCTACGCCGCCGGCGAGCTCAAGCATGGTCCGCTTGCCTTGGTCACGAGCGAGATGCCTGTCGTGACCGTGGCGCCGAACGACGTCCTGCTGGAGAAGCTGAAGAGCAATCTGCAGGAAGTGCGCGCGCGCGGCGGTGTCCTCTATGTGCTGGCCGATGCAGACACGCACATCGAGAACAGCGAGGGCATCCACGTGATCCGGATGCCGGAGCACTACGGCGCGCTGTCGCCGCTGTTGCATGTGGTGCCGCTGCAGTTGCTGGCGTATCACACGGCTTGCGCGAGAGGGACGGATGTCGACAAGCCACGCAATCTGGCGAAGAGCGTGACTGTTGAGTAGTGGGCACTGATTGATTGGGCGCGCGGGGCCTGGCGGCAATCAGTATGTGGGTAGCGCGGTGCAGCACCGCCGTGCGGCGCAGGTCAATGCGCGTGGGAGTGGGACGATGCCAGACGCTCTGGGACATTCACGGAGAAGGTCTCGCTGGTCAGGATCTTGTGCGTCGGGTCGGCGACTTCGATCAGGAACTTGTGCGCGCCCGGTGTCAGCCCGACCACGATGATCGGGTCGTTGCTGGTGTGGGCCCAGGTGCCCGGCCGATCATCGACCGTCACGTGAAGATGGGCGACACGCGGCGAGACGCCACGGGCTGCTTCGCCGAAGATCGGAATGATCCGAAAGTTCTCCGCGCGGAACTGGACAATGACGACCCCGCGAGCCAGAGCCTCAGGCAAGGGCGGATACACGACGAGCTTCGCTTCCGGCTCCGATGCGACCGGAAGCACCGCCGCGGGGCGGCCGAGGTCCGTGGCGGTCTGCGCGCCGGCAGGGATCGATGCGAAGGCAAGCGCCGCGAACGACGTGGCGGCGGCAATGAGGGAAAGGGAAAGCTTCATGATGATGATCTCCGTCGACAGTCGTTACCTGGCCGGCACCAGGATGGGCTTGCCTGTTTCAACGATGTAGGTGGCGAGTTCCGAGGCACCGCCGGTGCCGACGTTCCTGGCAGAGTGGACTGCGCCCTCCGGTATGAACAATCCGTCGCCGGCCTTCAGCGTGACCGGTGGCTTGCCTTCGATCTGGTATTCGATCGTGCCGTGGATGACATAGGCGACCTCCGCGCCCGGGTGCGAGTGTCCGGCCGCCACCACGCCCGGGGCAAAGTCGACGCGCACCTGGACGACCTCGCGACCGGGAATGCCGAGATCGTGCTGCAAGACGTCGGTGCGTCCCAGCCCTGCCGGCTGCGCCTGCGCCAGTTGCGCGATCAGACCACTGCCGGCGATCAGCACCGCTGCCGTCATGAATCGAGTTGCCTTCATTGGATGTCCTTCAAAGATGGATCGCGTGGAGCTCGCTAGAACCGGTCTCATGCGGGTCTGGAGCGGGTGAACGAATTACATCGGCCGGCTGTATCCCCGATGTGTCCACCTGCAGGGGTCTTTGAAGCCTCATGTGTTTGCGCAGCGTCGAGACACACTGGCATACACAAACAAAGGAGCGCGGCGACGCCGTTCGCCATGGGACAGGGGGGAGCCGTGTGCGCCAGCGTGGTCCGTCAAGGACGCCTGGCAAAGGCCGTCAGGCATCGGACCGATGCCGTGAATGGCGGCGGACGGCGGCAGGTGGCGCCGCCGTGCGCATCCGCGACCATGCGCGGATTGTTGACCGGGCTCTGGGCTAAGCCTTCTTCGACAATCGCTTCCACATCACATTGACGTCCCGAACCCAGGTCTCGATGCGTTGCTGACGAGCACGGTGATCGCCGGCCGGCTTGTGCGCGAGCATCGGCACCTCGCCGATGTCGAGCTTGTACTCCGGCGGCAACTCGCTATAGGGGAAGGGCGGCTCCTTCAACCCGGCGTCCCGGATGGCTTGCAGTTTGGTTCGGAGGCTGACGGGTTCGTTCATGTGTCGAGTATGACCTCGAAATCCGCGCTGTCCCGGCGCCAGCGATCACGCAAGCGGCCCTAGATGATGGGCAGTGGAGTCGGATCTCAGTTCGTCTTCAACACGCCGCGGCGCACCTGGTCGCGCTCGATCGACTGGAACAGCGCCTTGAAGTTGCCTTCGCCGAAGCCGTCGTCGCCCTTGCGCTGGATGAATTCGAAGAAGACCGGGCCTCCGAACGCGGTCTCCGAGAAGATCTGCAGCAGCAGGCGGGGGCTGCCGCCCTCGGTGCTTCCGTCCAGCAAGATGCCGCGTGCCTGCAACTCGGCCACCGGTTGGCCGTGGCCGGGCAGGCGCGTCTCGAGCATCTCGTAGTAGATGTCGTTGGGCGCGCTCATCAGGGGCACGCCGGCGAGGCCGAGCTGGTCGATGGTATCGATCAGGTTGTCGCTGAGCAGCGCGATGTGCTGGATGCCCTCGCCGTTGAACTTCATCAGGTATTCCTCGATCTGGCCGGAGCCCTTGGAAGATTCCTCGTTCAGCGGGATACGGATCTTGCCGTCGGGCGCGGTCAGCGCTTTCGAGGTCAGGCCGGTGTAGTCGCCCTGGATGTCGAAGTAGCGGATCTCGCGGAAGTTGAAGAGCTTCTCGTAGAAGTTGGCCCAGAAGGCCATGCGGCCGCGATAGACGTTGTGGGTCAGGTGGTCGATCAGCTTCAGGCCGTGGCCAACCGGGTGGCGATCGACGCCTTCGATGAATTCGAAATCGATGTCATAGATCGACTTGCCGTCCTCGAAGCGGTCGATGAGGTAGAGCGGCGCTCCGCCGATGCCCTTGATGGCCGGCAGGCGCAATTCCATCGGGCCGGTCGCGATCTCGATCGGCTGCGCGCCGAGTTCCAGTGCCCGCGCATAGGCCTTGTGCGAATCCTTGACCCGAAACGCCATGCCGCAGGCCGAGGGCCCATGTTCAGCGGCGAAGTACGCGGCCGGGCTGTGCGGCTCGCGGTTGACGATGAAGTTGATGTCGCCCTGACGGTACAGCACGACGTCCTTGGACCGGTGCCTGGCCACCAGTTGGAAGCCCAGCTTCTCGAAGTAAGGCTCCAGCGTGTCGGGCGTGGGCGAGGCGAACTCGACGAATTCGAAACCCATCAGGCCCATGGGGTTCTCAAACAGATCGGCCATTGTGTCCTGCTCCGTGAATCAAGGAAGTGAGATGAACGAAGCCATGCTTGGGCTTCGGGTCTGCATTGTCAATCTTTGCTTGCCCATGCTGAGCGCGGGCCTGCCGTCAGGCCACGACGCGGCTTGCGAGGCCGCGGAGGATCTCTTCGGTGTGCTGGCCCACGCTCGGCAGCGCATGCCGCACGCCTGGACGGCGTCCGTCCATCAGCAGCGGCAGCAGAACGACGTCGGTTATCTCGCCGTCGTCGCATTCCATGGGCACCAGGCCGCCGCTGGCCTTGAGGTGCGGATCGTCGAGCAATTGATCGGGCCGTATGATCCGCGCGTAGGGGATGCCCGCGGCTTCGAGCTTGGGCGACAGCTCGTCCGCGCGCTGATGCTGGAGGATGTCGGCGAGCCTCTTGAGCAGTGCGGGCCGCACCGCGACGCGCAGGGCATTGTTGGCCAGCGCCGGATCGGCGGCCATCTCGGGCGCTTCGATGACGCGGCACAGCGTGAGGAACTGCTTGTCGCTGACCGCGCCGATGAAGAGCTGCTCGCCATCGGCCAGCGTGAACACGTCATAGACGCTCCAGGCCGATACGCGCGAGGGCATCGGCGGTGGCGCTTCGCCGGTCATCGAGTACTGCTGCATGTGCTGCGAGGACAGGAACACACAGTTCTCGAAGAGGGCGCTTTGCACCTCCTGGCCCTTGCCGGTGCGTTCACGTTCGCGCAGCGCGGCCAGCACGCCGATGGCGCCGAACATGCCGCCCATGATGTCGTTCACCGACGTCCCGGCGCGCAGCGGCCGGCCGACCGGGCCGGTCATGTACGACAGCCCGCCCATCATCTGAACCACCTCGTCGAGCGCCAGCCGGTTCTCATAGGGGCCAGGCAGGAAGCCCTTGTGCGTCACGTAGATCAGGCGCGGAAACTTCTTCGAGAGCGTCTCGTAGTCGAGGCCGAATCCGGCCATCAGGCCCGGACGGAAGTTCTCGAGCACCACATCGCATTCGCCGGCCAGCTCGGTGGCGGTGGCTCGGCCCTCTTCGGTGGCAATGTCGATCACCACGCTCTTCTTGTTGCGGTTGAACGAGCGGAAGAAGCCGACGCCGAGCCCGGGAAGCTTGCGGGTCTTGTCGCCGCCGGGAGGCTCGACCTTGATCACTTCGGCGCCCAGGTCGGCGAGGATCATCCCGCACGTCGGGCCCATGACCATGTGAGTGAATTCAAGGACGCGCACGCCGGCGAGCGGCAGCGATGTGTGGTCGGTCATGTCGGAGGGTCTCGTGAAGGGTCTGTTCAGCCTTGATGCGCGGCACGCGGGGCGAAGGTCTTGGGCACGCCAGCCCGCCAGAGCGAGCCATGCAGTGTTTCGCCGGCGAGCCAGCCCGCGACGCGCCGGCGCAGCGCGAGCAGCTGCTCGATGTCCACGCCGGTCTCGATGCCCATGCTGCCCAGCATGTAAGCCAGATCCTCCGTCGCTACATTGCCGCTGGCGCCGGGGGCGTGCGGGCAGCCGCCGATGCCGGCGAGGCAGGCGTCGAAGCGGCTGACGCCGACGTCGAGCGCGGCATGGACGTTGGCCAGGCCCAGGCCGCGCGTGTCGTGGAAATGGCCGCACCAGAAGCGGTCGCCGGCAATCTCCAGGGCGTCCTCGAAGAGGTCGCGCACCATGGCCGGGTCCGCATAGCCGACGGTGTCGGCAATGCTCACGCGGTCGGCACCAGCGTCGAGCAAGGCGCGCATGAGACGCAGCACTTCACTTTTCTCGACCTGGCCTTGGATGGTGCAGCCAAAGGCCGTGCCGACGCCGCCTTCGATCAATGTTCTTGACCCGGCCGAGTCCCTCGCGGCGCGGATGCGCGCCAATTCGGCCACCACGTCGTCGGGTGTCTTGCGCAAGTTGGCCAGACTGTGGGCATGGCTGGCGGACAGCGGGACGATCATGAGGTCGGCCTTCGCCGCGATGGCGCTCTCGCCGCCGCGCAGATTGGGGACGAGGACCGAGACGGAGAGCCCGGGGAGAGTCCTGGCGAATGCCACGAGTTCCGCGGTGTCGGCCAGCTGAGGCAAGAGCCGAGCGGGAACGAAGGAGCCGACCTCGATCTCCCGCTGACCCGCGGCATGTGCCGCGCGGATCCATTCGCGCTTCTGCTCGGTCGGAAGTACGGTGGCGATGCTCTGCAGGCCATCGCGCAGGCCAACCTCGCGGATGACGGCGCTGCGCGGGAGGAGAGTGGTGGAAATGCTCATGAACTTGTCTCCGGGCTCTTCGACGCCTGACGCGGTGCCGTGGAGCGACTGTAGAGATTCCCAACAAGCCCAGGAAGCGCTAATTTGGAATGCGGAGCGTTCCGATGCGGAAGCTCTGAATTCGATCGATGGGCGCCAATGGCGCCGAGTCATGGGATGGGGCAGCGCCACTTGGCATCATGAAATTCGATGCTTAGCCACAAAATATATCGTTTTCAATCATGAGATTCATTGCTTACAGTCTCGGCCATCCTGAACCTTCAACTGCGCCGACTCCCATGAGCGAATCCAATACACGAATTCCGTTCCACCTGGCATTTCCTGTCCGCGACATTGCGGAGGCCCGCGCCTTCTATGGCGAGCTGCTGGGCTGCCGCGAGGGCCGAAGCGCGCCCGAATGGGTCGACTTCGACTTCTACGGTCATCAGATCGTGGCGCATCTGGCACCGGATGAATGCGGTCACAGCGGGCACAGCGCCGTCGACGGCCACGCCGTGCCGGTGCGCCACTTCGGCGCGATCCTTCCGATGGACGAATGGCAAGCGCTTGCGGACAAGCTGGTGGCCCGCCAGACCCGATTCGTCATCGAGCCTTACATCCGCTTCAAGGGCGAGCCGGGGGAACAAGCGACCATGTTCTTTCTCGACCCATCGGGCAATGCCATCGAAATGAAGTCCTTTGCGGACCTCAATTCGCTGTTCGCCGTCTGAGAGGGGCTCCGGGCGCCGGGGCCCCAGGGTGTCTTGACCTTTGCTTCGGCGCCGACGAGCTTGCTTGCGGGAGTTCCGCGGCTTGTTGCAGGCACTGAGCGAACCGCGCGACGATGGGCGGGCTCGATCGCGGCTTGCGCTGGAGCAAGCCGATTTCTCGATGGAATGTCAGTTCGCCGAGCGAGAGCATGCGCACGTCCGGAGGAAGAGGAAGGTGTGCCTCGACCAGCGGTACGAGCGCGACGCCCAGGCCCTTCGATGCCAGATGAATGAGTCCTGCAATTTCGTCGACCTCGATGGAGTCCTTGACCGAGATCCCTTGGCGGCGAAGAAATCCTTCCACCAATCGACCGCCAAATGACGAGCGGTCATAGCGCAGGAAGGGGTGCTCCTGGATGAGCGCTCGCCAATCCTTTCCCGGCACGCCTTTGGGCACCAGGAGTACGAAGGGTTCGTGCACCAAGGCTTGCCAGGTCAGGTCCGGGGGCATTCCGAACGGAGGTCGGATGATCAATGCCGCATCGATCATCCCGGTGTCCAACTCATCCATCAGGCGCATCGACACGCCGGGCGCCACATGCACACGCACCAGCGGAAACTCCCTGCGCAACCCGACGAGTGCACGCGCGAGGAGCGTCGACTGCGTCGATGCAATGGCGCCGATGCGTAGGAGTCCGCGAGCGGACGTGTCTTTGGGTGGCTCGCCGAGGTTTGCGTAGAGGGCGCAGATCTCCTCCGCGCGTGCCAGCGTGGTCTGGCCGGCTGCGTTCAATGTGGCGGACCGCCCTGTACGGTCGAACAGCTCGAATCCCAGTGCCTCCTCGAGCCGTTTGATCTGGCTGCTCACAGCCGATTGCGTCAGGCCGATGCGCAATGCCGCAGAAGAAAATGTTCCGTGTCGACACACGGCGATGAATGTCTTGAGTTCGCTGATCACCGTTTGAGCATCTCAAGAATCGATGCTTGGGTCAATGACGCATCGACCTTCATGATTGTCGGCGATCACTTCCCTTCGTACCAGCGATCCTTGCCCAGCATCACCCTGTGGTGGCCGTGCCCGGAGGGCATCATCGGAAAGCAGTTCTCCTGCGCGGCCACCTGCACGTCGAGGAAAAAGGGGCCGTCGAAGGCCAGGCATTCGGCCAGCGCCTTGTCGAGTTCCTCGGGCGCGCTCACGCGCCGCGCGCCCCACCCGAAGGCCTTGGCGAGCGCCACGAAATCGGGTAGCGCCTCGTTCCAGCTGTGGCTCAGGCGGTTGCCGTGATTGAGTTCCTGCCACTGGCGCACCATGCCCATGTAGCCGTTGTTCGAGAGCACGAGCTTGATCGGCGCGCGGTGCTGCATGGCCGTGGAAAGCTCCTGGATGTTCATGAGCACCGATGCATCGCCGCTCACGCAGACGGTGAGGGTGCCGGGGTGCGCGATCTGCGCGCCGATCGCGGCCGGCAGGCCGTAGCCCATGGTGCCGGCACCGCCCGAGGTGAGCCAGTGTCGCGGCTTGTCGAACTGCAGATACTGCGCGGCCCACATCTGGTGCTGGCCCACGTCGGTGGAGACGATCGCATCGCGCCCTTCGATGGCCATCTGGAGCGAGCGCATGAGCTGCTGCGGCAGGATGAGGTCGTCGCGCGGCGCGAAGGCCAGGCAATGCTCCGCGCGCCAGCCGTCGATGCGCTGCCACCACGGCGCGAGCCGTTCCGGCACGAGGGCTTCGAGTCCGGGCATCGTGAGCAGCGCATCGAGCACCGCGCCGCAATCGCCCACCAGCGGCGCGTCGACCTTCACCACCTTGTTGATGCTGCTGGGGTCGATGTCGATGTGGATCTTGCGCGCGTGCGGGCAGAACTCGTCGAGCTTGCCGGTCACGCGGTCGTCGAAGCGCGCGCCCACGCAGACCACCAGATCGGCTTCATGCATCGCGAGATTGGCTTCAAGCGTGCCGTGCATCCCGAGCATGCCGAGAAAGCGCGGGTCGCTGGCCGGGAAGGCGCCCAGGCCCATCAGCGTGAGCGTGCAGGGCGCGTCCAGCCGGCGCACCAGCCGCGTGAAGCCCTCGCAGGCCGCCGGTCCGGCGTTGATGAGCCCGCCGCCGCCGTAGATCACCGGCCGGCGCGCGGTCGACAGAAGGTCCGCCGCGCGTTGCAGGCCTCCGCGCGGCGGGAGCGCGGCGGCCCGGCCGGCGCGCCAAGCCCGTGACGGCGAGGTCGGCGCGTGGCCCAGCGGCGTCAGCTGCACGTCCTTGGGCACGTCGAGCAGCACCGGCCCCGGGCGGCCGGTGATGGCGATGTCCAGTGCGCGCCGCACGGTGGCCGGGATGTCGTCGGCCACGCGCATCTGGTGGTTCCACTTGGTCACGGGTCGCGACATGCCGAGCGCATCGCTCTCCTGGAATGCGTTGGTGCCGATGACCGCCGTCGCGACCTGGCCGCTGATGCACAGCACCGGCACCGAGTCGCTGAGCGCATCGAGCAGGCCCGTGATGGTGTTGCCGACGCCGGGGCCCGAGGTGACGAGCACCACGCCCACGCGGCCGGTGCTGCGTGCGTAGCCCTCGGCCGCATGCACGGCGGCCTGCTCGTGCCGCACCAGCACATGCCGCAGCCGCGGCTCGCCGTGCAATGCGTCGTAGAGCGGCAGGGCCGCGCCGCCGGGATAGCCGAACAGAGTGTCGACCCCGCATTCAACCAGGGTGTCGAGCAGGGCTTCGGCGCCGTTGCGGACACGGGCGACTTGCCTGGAGGTTTCGACGGCGGAGAAGGAAGCTTCGGGTGCGAGTATGTGCATACGAGCATTCTTCTGGTTCTAGTGCAGAATTTGCTTCATTCTTTGGATCAAATCCGCCATTTAGATGAAGAACAATCGGCTAGACAAGGAAGACCACGAAAAATCGTTCGACAAGATCGATATGGCGATCCTGCGCGTTCTCCTGTTGGACTCGCGCAAGACACTGCAGGAGATCGGCACCGAAGTCGGCCTGTCGCCGACCAGCTGCTGGAGCCGCATCAAGAAGCTGGAAGCCCAGGGCGTGATCAAGCGTTACACGGTCGACCTGGATGCCTCCAAGCTCGGCTACCACGACACGGTGATCGTGCAGGTCACGCTGGAGAGTCATAGTGACGAGACGCTCTACGAGTTCGGCCGCGTGCTGGCCACCATTCCTGAAATCCAGGAGGCATATCTGGTTTCGGGCGACTACGATTACTACATCCGCATCGCCGTACGCGATACGCGGGACTATGAGCGGCTCCTGCGCGAGAAGCTCTACAAGATCCCCGGCATCCGCCACAGCCAGTCGCACTTCGTGCTGCGCGTGCTCAAGGAAGCGAGCGTGCCGCTGCTCTGAGCAAGGCCGCGGCTGAGCCCGGTGCTTGTTGCTGCATCGGCGTTGTCGCGCGCGACGTCAGAAGAGGCACATGAGGGCGACTGGTTCGAGCTGCCCATGCCAGGGATCTTCGCCAGCATGCGAATCCGGATCAACCGCCGTTGACCGGTGCGATGATCGTGGCGGCCGCCGATTCTCTTCGACACCCCAGCATGCAAGCCATCCAATTCCAACGCTACGGTCCGCCAGACGTCCTGCAGCAAGTCACCGTGCCCGATCCGGAACCCGGTCCTGGGGAATTGCGCGTGCATCTGCAGGCAGCCGGAGTCGCGCCTGTCGATGCCAAGCTGCGCGCCGGGAAGCTGCAAGCCCACTTCACGCTCGACCTGCCGAAGATACCGGGCCGCGACGGCGTCGGCGTCGTGGACCAGGTGGGCCCGGGCGTGACGGGGTTCGCTGTCGGCGACGCCGTGTGTGTGCTTGCCGACCCCTTGCGCGCCGGTACTTATGCGCAAGCCGTGGTCTGCCCTGCGGAGCGAGTGGTGCGGCGGCCCCGAAACTTGTCGATCCACGAGGCCGCGGCGCTGATGCAGCCGGGCGTCAGTGCTTGGATCGCGGTCATGCAGACGGCCGTCGTCAAGCCCGGCATGCGGGTGTTGGTGCACGGCGGAGCCGGTGCGGTGGGCAGCCTGATGGTGCAACTCGGGCGACATCTGGGCGCGGAGATCTCTGCGACCTGCCGCGCCGCCAACCGTGACTTCGTCCTCGGCCTGGGAGCGTCACGGGTCGTCGCCTACGACACCGAAGACTTCGGTGTGCTGGATGGTCAGGATGTGGTCTTCGACCTGATCGGCGGGAACACGCATGAACGTTCCTATTCGGTGTTGCGCGATGGCGGTCAACTGGTCTACCTGACGGCCGCGCCCATCGTGGACCGCGGCAGCGCATTCGGCGTCCGCGTGAGCCGCGCAGTGGTCGTGGATTCGCCACACGTCCTTGCTGCGGTGCTGCGCGCGGCGGAGGAGGGCATCTTCAGGCCGCAAGTGGCCGCCGTCCTTCCGCTTGCGAACGCGGCGCAGGCCCATGCTGCCCTTGAGGATGGACAAGTCACCCGCGGTCGGCTCGTCCTTGACATCCAGGCGCGGCGGCCAGCCTGCACCTGAGCCCACGAACTTAACACAGGCCGGGCCGGCCGTTGTTTTTTTTGGACAGGCTGATCGTCAAACGGAAATAAGAGTGATTCGCAGTTAAAGTTCCTGGATCGATGGCTCACAGGGCGCCCAGCGGGGCTGCCGGCGCCATCTGCGACCCAGGACATCATGCATTCCATCCCACCGCAGACCCGCTGCCGCACACCCATCGCGGCGGCACTGATCGGCTTGCTCGCCGTGCCCGCCGCCTTCGGGCAGCAAGCCCCCGCGCCTACCGCTTCGCCCGCCGTCGGCACGTCGACACCGGCGACGCTGCGCGAAGTGCAGGTGCAGGATTCAGCCGACAAGGCCGGTTTCGGGGTCAACCCGGTATCGATCAGCCGCCTGCCCGCCGACCAGAAGGACATCCCGCAGTCCATCACCGTCATCAATCAGGCCCTGATGCAATCGCAGGCCGCCACCTCGCTGGCAAGTGCGCTGCGCAATGTGCCCGGGCTGACCATCGGCGGTGCCGAGGGCGGACAGATCGGAACCAACATCAACCTCAATGGCTTCTCGGCGCGCACCGACATCTACCTCGACGGCGCGCGAGATCGCGCGCAGTACTACCGCGACACCTTCGCGCTGGACTCTGTCGAAGTGCTGATGGGTCCTTCCTCGATGCTGTTCGGCCGCGGTTCCACAGGCGGCGTGATCAACCAGGTGACCAAGAAGCCATCGCTCACGCCGGCGAGCGAAGCGTCGATATCCGGCAGCACGACAGGGCTGGTGCGTTCGACGATCGACATCAACAGGCCGCTGTCCGACACGTCGGCTTTCCGCATCTCCGCGATGGGGCAGGGCGGCGATGCCACAACGCGCGACCAGACCAAGCTGCAGGACGTCGGCATTGCGCCGTCGCTCAAGTTCGGCATCGGCACACCGACGCAGGTCACCTTGTCGGCGCTGCTGCAGCACAACCGCGACATGCCCGACTATGGCGTGTCGCCATTGAACGGCAGTCCGGCACGGGTCAATCGCAACAACGCCTACGGCTTCAGCGACGATCGCACGATCTCCGATATCGGCGCCTTCAGTGCGGTAGTGCAGCACAAGCTCACGCCAACGAGCTCGATTCGCAACCAGACGCAATACAACCAGGTGACGACCGACGCGCGCGAGACCGCGCCGCAGGTCATCGGCACGGTCACGGCGCAAGGCTTCCAGCCGCTGTCAACCGGCACCACCGCCGCTCCGGCCGCCGCCTCCAGTACGCTGCCGCTTGGCCAGCTGTGGGTGCGGCAGCAAAGCCATGATCGCGTCATTCACGACAAGTCGCTCTTCAATCTCACCGAGTACAGCGCGAAGTTCGACACCGGCGCCATCAAGCACAACTTCCTCGCGGGCCTTGAACTCGGACGCGACATCTACAGCAACCAGGCCTATTACCGCAACGGGAGCTGCAACGGCGTG
The DNA here is from genome assembly GCF_056398605.1 of Variovorax sp. 01T432. Lineage (NCBI taxonomy): Bacteria > Pseudomonadati > Pseudomonadota > Betaproteobacteria > Burkholderiales > Comamonadaceae > Variovorax > Variovorax sp. 01T432. The sequence continues at coordinate 193,834 of NZ_JBFTPS010000002.1, read as the reverse complement.
GCGCTCAACCCGGCCGGAGGCACGAGCGGCTATGCGTCGTGCACGCCGCTGCTCGATCCGATCGAGGTCGCTTCTCCCGCGACGGCGCCAAGCCTGCCCGGCAACCTCGGCACTGCGAACGCGACGACAGTCGCGGGCTACGTCAACGACAGCATCGATCTCAGCCCGCATTGGAAGCTGGTCGGGGGCGTGCGGCAGGACAACTACCGCGCGAGCATCAACAACACGATCACCAGCGCGACCACCCTGGGCTTCGAGAAGCAGACGATCAATTTCACGAGCGTGCGGGCGGGCGGCATCTGGCAGCCGACGCCGGAGCAGTCGTACTACGTGTCGTACAGCACCTCTTTCAATCCGTCGCTCGAGCAACTGGTCGCGACCACGGGGGGCACGCAGCCGCTGCCGACGCAGAAGAACAAGGCCTACGAGTTCGGCGGCAAATGGGATGCCAACAACGGGGCGCTCTCGTTCACCGCGGCGGCCTTTCAGATCACGCAGTACAACGCGCGCTCGCAGAACTCCGACGGCACCTACAGCGCCACCGGCACCGTGCGGGTGAATGGCGCTCGAGCCGGCGTCGCGGGACGTGTCACTGACAAGCTCCAGCTCTTCGGCGCCTATACCCACCTCGATGCGACCATCGTGGATGGCATCGCTCCGGGTACGCTCGGCAAGACACCGGCCAACACGCCCAAGGACGCCGCCAGCCTCTGGGCCACGTACGAGATCTCACCGGAGTGGGAGATCGGCGGCGGCACGACCTACAGCGCCAAGCGCTTCGCGAACAACACGGACCTTGTGCAGGTGGGCGGCTATGCGCGGCTCGACGCGATGCTCGCCTACCATCAGCCGAAATACGATATCCGCCTGAACCTGTTCAACCTGGCAAACCGCTACTACTACGATGCGTTGATCGCGTCCGACGGCGGTCGCGCGGTACCCGGCTCGGGGCGCTCGGCAACACTGTCGCTGAACTACCGCTTCTGACACCGGCCCGACCGGATCTTTCACACTGCCCGCCGCCCATGCTCGTCTGCATTCCCAACGTCCTCGATGCCGCGTCTCTGGCCGCGGTCCGCGATCGGCTGGACTCGGCGGGCGACGCGTGGGTCGACGGGCGGGTCACGGCCGGGCACCAGGGCGCGCCGGTCAAGTTCAACCAGCAGATCGACGAAGGGTCGCAGGTCGCGCTCGAATGCCAGTCCATCGTGGCCGCCGCGCTGGAGCGCCATCCGACCTTCATCAGCGCCGCCTTGCCGAACATCCTGTATCCGCCGATGTTCAATCGCTACAGCGAGGGCATGTCCTTCGGCCTGCACGTCGACGGCGGCGTACGCATTCACCCGCACAACGGGCGCAAGGTGCGCACCGACGTGTCGGCCACGCTCTTTCTTTCGCCGCCCGACAGCTACGATGGAGGTGAGCTTCAGATGGAAGACACGCACGGCATGCAGAGCGTCAAGCTCGCCGCCGGCGACATGGTGGTCTACCCTGCGACCAGCGTCCACTGCGTCGGGCCCATCACGCGCGGCGTGCGCGTGGCATGTTTCTTCTGGGTCCAGAGCCTGGTACGGGATGCCGGCGACCGCGCCTTGCTCTTTGACATGGACAACGCGATTCAGCGCCTGAACCAGAGCGGTGCCGACGAGTCGGCCCGCCGGACGCTGATCGGGACCTATCACAACCTGCTCAGGAAGTGGAGCGACACCTGAGCTCTTGATCCAGCTGCCGGCGCGTCGAGGCGCGAACCGATGGGTTTGGGTCCGATGTTCGAAATATTCGATCGTGAACCACTAAAGATCTCGTCAAGCCGCCCCTTCGGAAGACAGAAGATCCACTCATGCATTGGAAATTGACTCCGATGCCTACCGTGAATTCAATCGAATTCATCGGAACTGATAAGGAGTGGATCAATGTTGGAAGTTCGCCGCGCCGACGACCGTGGGCTCGCAGATCTCGGCTGGTTGAAGTCGCGCCACACCTTTTCGTTCGGGCACTACCACGATCCCCGGCAACAGGGCTTCTCAGACCTGCTGGTGGTCAACGACGACCGCGTGCATCCCGGTCGCGGCTTCGGCACGCACCCGCACCGCGACATGGAGATCTTCTCGTATGTGCTCGATGGCGCCCTCGAGCACAAGGACTCCATGGGCACGGGTTCGATCATCCGGCCGGGCGACGTTCAGATGATGAGCGCCGGCACCGGCGTGCGGCACAGCGAATTCAATCCATCGTCCACGAGCCCCTTGCACTTCCTGCAGATCTGGATCCTGCCGAATGTCAGGGGTGTCACGCCTCGCTATCAGCAAGTGCACTTCGCGACGGCGGAAAAGCGTGGGCGCCTGCGGCTCATCGTCTCGCCCCATGGCACCGGTGGCTCACTCGCGGTGCACCAGGACGCCCGCGTCCATGCGGGCCTGTTCGATGGCAAGGAAGCGGCGTCGCTGGCCCTCGGTCCCGACCGCTATGCCTATGTGCATGTGGCGCGCGGCAGCATCGAAGTCAACGGAGAGCGCCTGCGCGAGGGCGACGGCGTACGCGTGCGCCATGAGCGGCAGCTCGATCTGGCACGCGGCAGTGATGCCGAAGTGCTGCTGTTCGATCTGCGGCCGCACGAACTGCCCTCGTTCTGAGCCCCGGGGTCCGCGAGGGCGGCAAATATCCAAAGGATCCCACGAATCGACAAGACATGCGTGCGCGCGGAAACGAGGATGCACGGTGTGCACTCGCGCGACGGGGCGCGCACCGGCACCCACGAAATGACGACCGCATCCGCGGGCCCTTCACCAGGAGAATCCATGACCACACTGACATTGCGCGACGGAACCGAGCTCTACTACAAGGATTGGGGAACGGGCCAGCCGATCCTCCTCAGCCACGGATGGCCGCTCAGTGCCGACATGTGGGAGTACCAGATGCTCTTCCTCGCGCAGCGCGGCTACCGCGTCATCGCCTTCGATCGCCGCGGCTTCGGCCGTTCGAGCCAGCCATGGGAAGGCTATGACTACGACACCTTCGCGGACGACATCGCCGAACTTGTCGAAAAGCTGGACCTGAAGAACGTCGTGCTCGCCGGCTTCTCGATGGGCGGCGGCGACGTCGTGCGCTACATCGCGCGCAAGGGCACGGCACGCGTTGCCAAGCTCGCCCTCATCAGCGCCGTGACCCCGCTCTTCATGAAGACAGCCGACCACCCCGAGGGCACCGACAAGGCGGTCTTCGAGGGCATTCGCGCCGGCCTGGCCGCGGACCGGCCGCAGTTCCTGGACGATTTCAGCACGCTCTTCTACGGCACGAACCGGCAGGGCGCCAAGGTCTCGCAGGGCATTCTCAAGCAGACCCTGGCCATTGCGTTGCAGGCCTCGATCAAGGGCACCATTGATTGCGTGACGGCCTTCTCCGAGACCGACTTCAGGCCCGACATGAAGAAGATCGACGTGCCCACCCTCGTCATCCATGGCGACGACGACCAGGTGGTTCCGATGGCTGCCACGGGCAAGCTCGCCGCCGAGTTGATCGCAGGCAGCCGGCTCAAGGTCTATGCCGGCGCGCCGCACGCCACCTGCTTCACGCACAAGGACCAGGTGAACGCCGACCTGCTCGCCTTCATCCAGTCGTAGAGAATCGTCGGGTGCCATCATGCAAGGTGCGGTGAGATGACTTCCCCACTTCCCCACTTCCCCACTTCCCGACGGTACCTGTGGCGACCGGCTGGGGCGGTATTTCGAGTTGCCGGCCGCGCCCGCGCTCGTCATGCTCCCTGCATCGAGCGGCCCGTTCGCGGTGACGCGCATCACCTGCACGCCCGACCAGCTCGGCACGAAGCAGGAAATTCCGGCGGAGGATGCCTTTGTCGTGACGCTGCACCTCGTCGGCATGCGCCACCCTGAACTCTGGGGGCGCGGCTATTCGCGCGGTGCCATCAGCACGCCGATCTGCGCGACGAGGTCGCCAACTACCTCGGCAGTTCGCTGGACGCACTCAATTTCCATGCACCGGCGGCTGGCGCCATGGCATCCTCATCCCACCGATATGCCTTCAACCGTGTGGCCTTGCCGCGGCCCGCATGGCGCGGGCGGCAACCGCATTGAAACACCATGACCCCTGCTTCATCCATTTCCGTTCGCGACAATCCCTCGGAGCACCGTTTCGAAGCCGAGTCCCAGGGCGAACTTGCGGTGGCAATCTACGCGCTGACGGACGAGATCATCACATTCGTCCACACCATCGTCCCGGACGCCTTGCGTGGCCAAGGCATCGCCACGCAGCTCGTGCTCGCGGGTCTGGCCTCTGCGCGCGAACGCGGCCTTCGGGTCATTCCGAAGTGCCCCGTTTTCGCGGCCTACATGCGGGCACATCCCGAGACGCATGATCTGTTGGCCGATGAGGGCCGCGTCCTCCTCGGCGTCTGAGGGGGCGTTCATGGCAACCGAGGATCGCCACCCTGAATTGCGGACAGCGACGCTGGACGAAATCGCCGGACGCGAGCCGCCGAGGCCGGACACCGTTACCGCCGTCATCGAGCAGACCGTCAAGCCGCAATCGATTGCGCAGTATGAGCAGTGGCTGAAGAAGGTGATGCCGATCGCCGCTCGATTTCCCGGGCATCGTGGCGTCAACGTCATCCATCCGGCCGCGGGCAGCCTGCAATACACGATCACGATTCGATTCGATTCCCTGGCGCACGCGCAAGACTGGTTCGCGTCAGCTGCTCGCCGGCAACTGGTCGAGGAGGCTGCCGCGTTCCTGGACGCCGACGAACGGGTGGAAACGCGCACTGGCCTGGAATTCTGGTTCACGCCGCCGGTCGGGCAGAAGCAGGCCAAGCGCTACAAGCAGTTCCTGCTGACCCTGTCGGTGATCTATCCGTTGTCCATGCTGGTTCCGGCCGTGCTGCGCGGAGTGTTCGAACGCGTGCTGCCGACGCCTGGCTACTTCGGCGAGCACCTTGTTGCGTCGGGGGTGATCGTGGCCCTGATGGTGTATGTCGTCATGCCGAGATACACGCGGCTGATGGCCCGATGGCTCTACAAGTAGAAGAAGGCGCGACCTGCCCTTCAGCGCTGAGCGCCGGCTTGTACTTCGGCTTCGCCCTCGCGCGTGCTGTGTTGAAGAATGACAGCGCAGCCGGCCAGAACCGGGGGAACCACGAAGCACCAGACATTCGTCCCGCTGTATGTGAGCGCAGCCGCCGCGCAGCCCGCCGCGAACACGAGGACGCTGCCCGACATTCGCCGCAAGCGCGCGCGCGCGGGGAGGGCTTCCTGAGATGGCAGGCCGCGAAGCAGGTCGGCGATGTCGATCATGATCTGCGTGGTGGTGCCGGTCATGAGGGTTGTCGGCGGGGCGCTCGCCAGATGAATCCGGTGGGCCGCGTTCTGGATGGCCATCGCCGACACCAGCACCATGCCCGTGAGCATCGCGAATCCGCTGTCGCCGTCATCGAAGGGACCGAAGCGGATCGCGATGGCGGCGCTTGCTGCGAGCAGCAGCGTCTGGAGGATCAGCATCGTTCGCAGGATCGGAAGGCCGAAGTCGGGCAGCTTGTAGCTCGACCATCGCGTCAGGACGACGACGGCGCAGAACACCGGCAGTGCAAGAAGCTTGGACAGCGCGCCCGAGGTGCCATGCACCAGCGCCGCCCCGAAGGTCACGAAGTTGCCCGTGACATGGGCAGTGAACAGGCCCTGGAGTGCCAGATAACCGGCGGTGTCCACAAAGCCCGCGTTGAGGCTCATGAGCAAAGGCAAGGATGGTTTCATTGGAGGGTCCTGTGCGCCGCGGGCGGATCGCCTCCTGAACGGCGGGTTGATCTTGCCCCAGGTCGCTCGCCGGGTCTTGTCCGGATGAGCGCCCTTTTGGACATTCTGATGCGCACGCACGCTGCTCATGGAGTTCGAGCGGCCCCTGGCTGAGATCGCAGCGGCGAGCGGCTTCTCGGACCAGAGCCACTTCACACGCGTCTTCACGCAGTCCACGGGCACGCCGCCCGGCCGTTGGAGGCGAAGGACGCGGATCGGCGGCTGAACCCGGGCGGGCAAGCGGGCCCAAGCGATGTGCCAGGTAGGCGACCCCAGGGCGCGAGGGATCGGCATCGTCCTACATCGATCATCCACTTCGCGGGCGATCACCGCTCTGTCACTCCAGCCACGCGATCGTGGCGAGCCGAACACATGGGAGACCGTCATGCGCATGAATCTCGGGTTCGATTCTTCCTCGGTGAAGGCTGTGCTCCGCGTGATGTGTATCGCCGCCGCGAGTGCCCTCGTCGCCTGCGGTGGCGGAGGCCACGACGATCACGGACACGGCGGCGGTGGTGTGGCCAGGCTGGCCTGCGACGACTCGATGAAGACGGCCTTCAGGCCCGACGACAACACGACGGTGCTTCTGGTCAAGTCCTTCAGGAAGGGCGACCCGTTGATCCTGTCCGGCACGGCAAATGCATCGACACCGACGGCCTCCAACGACGTGTGCGTCGTGAAGCTCCTGGTGGGGCCGGGCAACCCGGGCCCGGCCGACGCGCCATCGACATCCCCCGGCATCGGCATCGAGGTCTGGCTGCCCAGCCCGGCGAACTGGAACCATCGCGTGCATGTGAAGGGCGGCGGCGGCTGGGCCGGCGGCGTGCAGGCGTCGTTGACGGCGCTCGCGGGCACGTCGGGCGGCACGGCCGGTGCCCCGGCCACCACGGCGATGGTCGAGGGCGCGGTCTCCGCCAGCACCGACACCGGCCATGCCAACACGGCGAACGGCGGCTCGTTCGCGCTGAACCCAGACGGCACCATCAACACCGTGCTCTGGAACGATTTCGCCGTGCGCGGCATCCACGAGATGGCCGTGAAGACCAAGGCACTGGCCGCTGACTACTATGGTTCGCCGGCCAGGTACGCGTACTGGAACGGCTTCTCCACTGGCGGCCGGCAGGGCCACATGGAGGCGCAGGCGAACCCGGGCGACTTCGACGGCATCCTCGCCGGCGCGCCGGCCATCAACTGGACCAAGTTCATCACCGCCGAGCTGTATCCGCAGATCGTGTACCAGCGCGACCTGGGCGGCGTGGCGCTCACGACCGCGCAGGCGGCGTTGATGGGCAATGCCGCCATCAACGCTTGCGACGTGGTCGGCCGCCAGCACCTGGGCTATATCCCCGACCCCTCGCAATGCCGCTACGACCCGACGCAGGACACCACGGTCCTGTGCTCGTCCGCTGGCGGAACCGGCCCCGCCGGAAGCTGCGTGACGCAGGCGCAGGCCCTCGCGATGAACAAGATCTGGTTCGGCCAGACGCCCGACGGCTCCGTGCCTTCGCCCGCGGCCGACAACGGCTTCGCGACCGTGCCCAGCGGGCAGCTGTGGTACGGGCTCACGCGCGGCACGAGTCTCGCCGGGCTCGGCGGCCCGGCGCCTTTCAGCATCGCCACCGACATGGTCGCGCTGGAACTCCAGGACCCGACCTACGCAACGGTCTCCTTCATCAACGCGACCGGCAATGGCGCGGACCGCTGGAAGACGCTGAGCTACGCCCAGCTGGCCGACGCTTTCGCCAAGGGCATTGCCCTGCAGCCCTCCTTCGCCAACATCAACACCGATGATCCGGACCTGAGCAAGTTCGCCATTCGCAACGCGAAGATGCTGGTCTACCACGGCCTCTCGGATTTCCTGATTCCGCCGCAGGGCACCATCAATTACTACGAGCGCATGGCTTCACGCATGGGCGGCAACTCGGTGGTGCGCAACTTCTACCGCCTGTTCCTCGTGCCCGGCATGACGCACGGCTTCGCCAACGGCACCACCAACACCGCCGCCAATCCGCCGCTGCCGACGATCGACCAGCTCTACAACGCGCTGACGGCCTGGGTCGAGGATGGCAACGCGCCGTCCCGCATCGACATCTCGTCGCAGGTGACGGCGGGATCACCCGTGGCCACCTCGCGGCCGCTGTGCCTCTATCCGAGCAAGGCAACTTTCACGGGGACGAATCCGCTGGTGACCAGTTCCTACGTGTGTTCCTGATGCCGTGAGTCAATGAAGCCCCGCCGGGCTACTCCATCGACGCATCCGTCGCGATCTTGTCGGCACCCGAGGCGGCTGCGGGGGGTGCCGGCGCCTTGGCGGATTCCGAAGGCTGGCCGGACGCGAAGTAGGGCATCGGGTCGACGGCGCTCCCGTTTCTCCTCAGCTCGAAATGCAGCTTGACGCGGTCGGCGTCGGTGCTGCCCATGCGAGCGATCAGCTGGCCCCGCTTGACAGCCTGCCCTTCCTTGACCAGCAGTTGGCTGTTGTGCGCATAGGCCGTCACGTAGTGCGCATCGTGCTTGACCAGGATCAGTTGCCCATAGCCGCGCAGGCCACCGGATGCGTAGACAACCCGGCCTTCGCGACTCGCATACACCGGGTCGCCCTTGGACCCGGTGAAATCCAGGCCCTTGTTCGCACGGCCGTCGAACCGGGCGATGACGGTTCCGGTCGAGGGGCGAAGGAAGTTCTTGTCGGCCTTTCCGACCACCGGCGACTTGCCTTCCCGTGTCCGTGAGGAGACAGCGGTGGAGCGGTCCTTGCGTGCTGTGGCGGCGGCCTTGGAAGCGCCGGTCTTCTTCTGCTTCGCGGTTGCTTGTGCCGACTTCGCCGACCGCGGCGCCGGTGATGACGGCGGCGCGGCCCGTGCGGCCTCGGCTGCGGCGACGGCCGCGGGAGAAGCGGATCGCGCCGAAGGCTTCGAAGCCGGCGTCGAGGCAGGCTTCGTCGCACAACCGATGAGCGCAAGGCTCAAGACCGCGCAGGCGAAGCCCAGCGCGCGCCCGCGAAGGAGGGGCAAGGTCGATCCTTGCCGATGAACTGATTCGGATGTCGTTTGATTTCCTGGCATGGCCTCGACTGTATTCGGACATGGAGGCGCCGACGGGCATCGGCCGCAAGCCCGGCGCGGCGCATCAAAATCGCGGGCATGCACCCATCTCCCTCCCTGCCGTGTCGTTCCACCGGTCTCGCCGCCATTGCGCTGGCGGCGAGCGTCCTTGCAGGCTGCGCCTCCGCGCCGCCCACCCCGCCACCCCAGCCTGCCGGCCCCGCCGTCTCCGCCCAGCCCGCGCCCGCCCAGGCAGCGCCACCCGGCCCCGCGCCGCTCGGCGAAAACCAAGCGCTCCTCGAGCAGGGATTCGCCCGCTGGGTCGCGGACTTCCGGGAGCAGGCGCGCGCGCGCGGCGTCGGCGAGGCGACGCTGCGCGATGCCTTCGACAACGTGCACTACCTGCCGCGTGTGATTGAGCTGGACCGCTCCCAGCCCGAGTTCGTGCGCGCGGTCTGGGACTATCTGGACAGCGCCGTGTCGCCCCAACGCGTCGCGCTGGGAATGGACAAGCTGCAGGAGGTCCGTGTCGAGGCCGATGCCGCGGCGGCCCGTTACGGCGTGGCGCCGAGCATCATCGTCGCCATCTGGGGCATCGAGAGCAACTACGGCAGCAACTACGGCAACATCCCCACCATCGATGCGCTGGCGACGCTGGGTTTCGACGGGCGGCGCCAGGCATGGGCGCGCGGCGAGCTTCTGGCCGCGCTGAAAATCATCGGCAACGGCGACATCGACCACGCGCACATGATCGGCTCGTGGGCCGGTGCGATGGGCCAGACCCAGTTCCTGCCGTCGAACTTCCTGGCCTACGCCGTGGATGCGGACGGCGATGGCCGGCGCGACATCTGGGGCAGCATGGCTGACGTCACGGCCTCGACAGCGAAGTTTCTCGCCAGTTCGGGCTGGCAGGCCGGCCAGCCCTGGGGCGCCGAGGTGCAGTTGCCTGCCGGCTTCGACTACGCCCGTGCCGACGCGGCCCTGCGCCAGTCCAGCGCCCAGTGGGCCGACGAGGGCGTGCGCGGCATCGGCGGACAGGCGCTGCCGGAGTTCACCGACGGCGCGATCCTCCTGCCCGCGGGCGCGCGCGGGCCTGCCTTTCTGGTCGGGCCCAATTTCCGCGCCATCCTGCGCTACAACAATTCGGACAGCTATGCGCTGGCGGTCAGCCTGCTTGCGCAGCGACTGGCCGGGGGGCCCGGGGTGCAAGCGCCCTGGCCGCGCGATCTGCCCACGCTCACGCGCGGCCAGTTGCTCGAAGTGCAGGGCGCCCTGAACGCGCGCGGCTTCGCGAGCGGCGAGCCCGACGGCATGATGGGTCCGGCCACCCGCGCTGCGCTGCGCCGCTACCAGCGCAGTGTCGGATTGCCCGCGGACGGCTATCCCAGCGCGGATCTGCTCGAACGCTTGCAGGCGCCGTAGCAGGCGCCGCGGCTCAGCTCTTGGGAGTCGCCATCGGCGTTTCGGTCGGCCCCGACTGCCACTTCGCTACCAGACCGTCGCCGTTCTTCTGAGCGGCATTCCATTGCAGCAGCCCCTTGATGCGGCGGCCGTCCTGCGAGATGTGCATGCCCGCGCCGCGCAACTGCTCCACGATCGCCCTGTGGTCCAGTTGTTGCAGTTGGGCCTCCGTGAAGGGCACTTCGATTGTTTCGGCTTTGATGATATCCATGGGTCGATGATGCCTGACGCGAGGACGAGATCCATTCTTCGGTCGGAGCCTCGGGTCCCGGCAATGTCCTGCGCGGCTTCCAGGATCACCCGCCGCCCGTCAGCATGGGTCGAGGTGATCGTCAGCGGCCTTGAAGCGCGCAGCCAGGCGGAGCGGGAACGCGCGGGTTGACCTACTGTCCCGGCCCTGGCTCGAAGACACTCCGGTAGGCATAAAGCCCCGGCGTGCCACCTGTCATGATGAACAGCACGTTCTGCCCCGCCGAGTAACGCCCCGCGCGGACATCGGCCAGCAATCCGGCGAAAGCCTTGCCTGAATAGACCGGATCCAGCAGCAGCCCTTCGGTGCGCGCCAGGGCCTTGACCGCATCGATCATTTCCTGCGTTGGCACGCCATAGCCCGGCCCCCGGTGCTGGCCATCCACATCGATGTCCGCATCGGCGAGCTGCGCGTGGATACCCAGAAGGCCCAGGGTCGCGTCGGCCAATTCGTGGGACCGGCGTCGCGCCTGATCGCCGGGCGCCAGGGTCGCGAAGGAGCGCACCGTCGATGCGGGTCGGCCCGCCGCATGGAAGCCCGCGGCCAGTCCGGCATGTGTGCCCGAACTGCCGTTCGCGAGCACCACCTTCGCGAATTCGATGCCGAGCTCATCCTCCTGCCGCAGGATCTCCTTCGCGCAAAGCGCATAGCCCAGCGACCCGACCGGTGTCGAGCCCCCTATGGGCGCGACATAGACGTGGCGGCCCATCGAGCGCAATGCCTCGGCGCGCTTCAGTGCCGCCGCCAGGGCATCCTCGCCGGGCCGCAGCTCATGGACCGTCGCGCCGAAGATCTCGTCCAGCAGGACGTTGCCGTTGCGTTCGTAGTCGATGTCGTCGCGCGGCACCTGCCGGCCCAGCACCAGTTCGCAGGCCAGTCCCGCGCGCGCGGCAGCGGCCGCGGTCAGGCGGGCATGGTTCGACTGCAGGCCGCCCACGGTCACGACCGTGTCGGCGCCTTCGCTCTGCGCGGCGCCGATCAGGAATTCCAGCTTGCGCAGCTTGCTCCCCCCGCCGCCCAGCGACATGTGGTCGTCCCGCTTGACGAAGAGATGGACGCCCTTGAGAGCGGGGCCCAGCGACGCCTCGAGCCGCAGCAGGCGCTGGATCGGCGTCGGTCCGTCGAGCAGCGGAAACCGAGGAAAACGGTCGATGGCGTCAAGCTTGTGGAATGGCACGTTGATGCTCCGAACAAAACCAGATCCGCGGATCTTCGCAGCAGAAGCGCAACGCTGCAGCCGCCAGCGCTCGCGGAGTGTCGGAGCGCGGACGGGGCGCGCGCCAATGCATGGACAATATCCGACTGAGCCGCCCCGGGGCCGGAGTGTCCCGAACGCAATCCAAGGAATATCTGCATCATGTCGTTTTCCGCCGACCTCGAATCGATGTTCGATCTCGCGCCTTCGTCGCTCTGGCTTGAGGATTACAGCGGGGTCAAGCGGCTTTTCGAGGAATGGCGCGCCGCCGGCGTCGTCGACGTGGTCCGGCACCTGAGCGAGGATCCGCAGCGCGTGCAGGAATGCCTGGCCCGGTTCAAGGTGCTGCGCGTCAACCGGAGCACCCTGACGCTCTTCGGCGCTCAAAGCCAGGAATCCCTGCTGGCCCAGCTCGACAAGATCTTTCGCGACGACATGGGTGCCTCGGTCATCCACGAACTCGACCAGCTCTGGCAGGGCAATCTCAGCTTCGACAACGACACCGTCAACTATGCCCTCGACGGGCGCCGGCTCGACGTCCACGTGCGCGTGCGCGTCTTGCCGGGGCACGAGTCGGCATGGGACCGCGTGCTGGTTTCGCTGGAGGACATCACCGCGCGACGGGTGGCCGAGAGGAAGCGCGCCGAGAGCGAGCGCTATGCGCTCGGCCTGTTCGATCATTCGCCGGTGTCCCTCTGGGTCGAGGATTTCAGCGCGGTCAAGCTGCTGCTCGACGACATTCGCGGGCGCGGCATCACCGACTTCACGACCTTCCTCAAGGTCCATCCGGACTTCGTCACCCGCTGCATGCAGGAGATTCGCGTCATCGACGTGAACAACGAGACGCTGCGCATGTTCGGCGCCGCCGACAAGCCCACGCTGTTGCGAGACCTGCAGCGCGTCTTTCGCGACGAGATGCACGACTCCTTCGCCGAGCAGCTGCTGGACCTGTGGAACGGGAAGACCTTTCAGCACCGCGAAGTCGTCAATTACTCGCTCACTGGGGAGGTCATCAACATCCACATGCAGTTCGCGGTCCTGGAGCACCACCTTGCGACGTGGGACCTGGTGCTGGTGTCGCTGGTCGACATCACGGCGCGCAAAAAGGCCGAGGCCTATCTCGAATACCTCGGCAAGCACGACGTGCTGACGCGGCTGTGCAATCGCACCTTCTACACCGATGAACTGAACCGGCTGGCGCGCAAGGGCCCATGGCCCGTGTCGGTGCTGGCGATCGACCTGAACGGGCTGAAGCGGCTCAATGACGAAGAAGGCCATGCCGCCGGCGATGCCCTGCTGCGCCGCGTGGGCGAGGTGCTGTCCAAGGCGGTGGATGCGCCGGCCTGGCCGGCACGCATCGGCGGGGACGAGTTCGCGGTGCTCCTCCCCACGACCGACGAGCGCGGAGCGGAAGCGATGCGCGAGCGCATCATGACCTTGCTCGAGCTCAACAACCAGTTCTATGCCGGGCAAAGCGGGCACGCCCTGAGCCTCGCGATCGGCATGGCGACATGTGCCGCCGGCGACCAGCTGGACGCCGCGCTGCTGCGCGCCGACAAGGCGATGTACGAAGACAAGGCGCGCCACTACCGTGAACATCCGCAAGACCATCGTGCGTGAGGGGCCGGCGGCGATAAAATCGCCGGACGATGGCGCTGGGCCATTGCCGGAGGAATCTCCATGAAAATCGTGGCGGAAATTCTCAAGGCCAAGGGCGACTCGACGGTCCACGCCATCGAGCCCACGGCCACGGTGTTCGATGCCGTCCAGCTGATGGCGCAGAAGAACATCGGCGCGGTCCTGGTCATGAAGCAGGACAAGATCGTGGGCATCCTCACCGAGCGCGACTACGCGCGCAAGGTCGTCCTGATGGCGCGCTCATCCAAGGACACGCCGCTGCGCGACATCATGACCACCTCGGTCATCTACGTGCGTCCCGATCAGACCAGCGAGGAATGCATGGCACTCATGACCGAGAACCGCATGCGGCACCTCCCGGTCATCGACAAGGGCAAGCTGGTCGGCCTGATCTCCATCGGCGACCTGGTCAAGGGCATCATCTCGGAACAGAAGTTCATCATCGAGCAGCTGGAACACTACATCACCGGGGAGCGCAGCTGAGTTCCCCAAAAGGCGGTGCCCTGCCTTGACCCTGAAGCCGCAAGACCTCGATCGGATCGCCGCATCCACGCTCGCGCACTACGACCAGCGCGCGGAAGACTTCTGGGCCGGCACGCGCGACCACGACGTGGGCCAGAACATCGCGGCGCTGCTCCAGGCCATCGAGGGCGCACCGCCGTTCAGGATCCTCGATTTCGGCTGCGGACCCGGACGCGACCTCCAGACCTTCAGGAAGCTCGGCCATGTCGCGATTGGGCTGGAGGGCTCCGCGCGCTTTGCCCAGATGGCGCGCGCCTACAGCGGCTGCGAGGTTCTGCAGCAGAACTTCCTCGCGCTGGATCTGCCCGCCGGCCACTTCGACGGCATCTTCGCGAATGCATCGCTGTTCCATGTCCCGACGCAGGAACTCCCGCGCGTGCTGCGCGAACTGCACGCCACGCTCAGGCCGGGCGGCGTGCTGTTCAGCTCGAATCCGCGCGGCGATGGCCAGGAGGGCTGGGGCGGCGGCCGCTACAGCGCCTTCCACGACCTGGCGGCGTGGCGCGGCTACATGTCGGCGGCCGGATTCGTCGAACTCGGCCACTACTACCGCCCCGCCGGCCTGCCGATCGACCAGCAGCCGTGGCTGGCCAGCGTGTGGCGCAAGCCCGGGTCCTGAGAGCGGCCTCAGGCTTCCATCTCGGCGCTGTATGTCCCCTCGCAGGCCGCGGCATTCAGCCGGGCGCGCATGAGCAGGGCCTCCTGGGCGCGGCCCGCCTGGGCGGCCTGGCCCATCCAGGCCTGCATCGCCGGCTCCTGCAGCGCGCGTCCATACGAGAAAGTCAGCTGCCAGGGCTGGGGGCCCATGCGGTTCAGCGCGTCCAGATTGGCCGTGGCCTCCGCGGGTGACTGCCCGCCGGACAGAAAGTTGATGCTGGGCACCGCCGCCGGCACCGTGCGCCGCAGCACACGCAGCGTCTGCGCAGCGACCTCGGCCGGCGCCGCTTTCGGCCCGTGGGCCTTGCCGGGCAGCACCATGCTGGGCTTCAGCAGCATGTGCTCGAACGCCACCCGGTGGCGATGCAGGGCCACGAACACCTCCTGAATGACCGCCTGCGTGACCTCCGCGCAGCGCTGCATCGTGTGATCGCCGTCGATCAGCACCTCGGGCTCCACGATCGGCACCACGCCCTGCGCCTGGCAGACCGCCGCGTAGCGGGCCAGTGCCTCGGCGTTGGCTTCGATCGCCGCCCGGCTCGGCAGCGTGTCGGAAACGTTGTAGACGGCGCGCCACTTGGCAAAGCGCGCGCCCTGCTGCTTGTAGCGGTCCAGCCGCTGCGCCAGCCCGTCCAGCCCCAGCGTGATCTCGTCGCCGGGCGCCAGCGCAAGCGGGATCTTGCCGGCATCGACCTTGATGCCCGGCACGATGCCCTGCCGCGCGGCCACCTGCGGCAGCGGCTCGCCGGCGTCGCTGCGCTGCCCGAGCGTCTCCTCATAGAGGATGACGCCGCTGACGAATTGCCCGAGTCCCGGCGCGGAAAGGATCAGGCTGCGATAGGCGCGTCGGCTTTCCTCGGTCGACTCGACGCCGATCGCCTTGAAGCGCTTGGCAATCGTCGGACCGCTCTCGTCGGCGGCAAGAATGCCCTTGCCCTTCTGGACCAGTGCGTCCACGGTGGCTTGAAGTTCGGTGCTCATGGCGTGATGTCCCCGTTAGAGCTTTCCAGTCTGCGGCGAGGGCCGCCGCTGCGCAAGCCCTATTTCTGGCCGCACGCAGGCCCCTCGGGATGTCGTCCGACCCTTACACGGGAAGCCGCCCGCCGCGCCATCGGCGCTCGAGCCGCGAGGCTGGGTGCTTTTCCAATCCAGGAGTGGGCCTTCATGGCATCCGTGATGAGAGGATTTCCGCGACGCCATCCCCTGTGGACCGCCTGGGGCGCGTTGGCGCTCGCGCTGGTCGCCGTGGTGATGCTGTTCGACTGGAATTGGCTGCGGCCGCCGCTGGAGCGGTACATCTCGCGCAAGACCCAGCGCAGCTTCCACATCTCCGACCTGCATGTCTCGCTCGGCCTCTCGCCCACCATCCGCATGCGCGACGTCTATTTCGGCAATGCCGACTGGTCGAAGGAGAAGGCGATGGCGCGGATCGAAACGCTGGAGTTCTCGGTGTCGCTGCGTGATCTGCCTGAGAAGATCCTGGTCACGCGCGCCGCGCTGACCCGTCCCGAACTGGTCTTCGAGCGCCAGAAGGACGGCCGCAAGAACTGGAAACTCTCGGATCCCTCCGACACTTCGCCGAGCCGGTTGCGCATCAGCTCGCTGTCCGTCGATCAGGGCGAACTGCGCTATCTCGACCACGGCGAGCCCTTCGAAGTCGACGTGCGGGGCAGCACCTTCGACCCCGAGAGCCAGGCCAAGGTCAGGGATGCCGGTGCCAAGGCCTCGAACACCCGCTACTCGACCCGATACACCTTCAGCGGCAAGTACCACGGCGCGGGCTTCTCGGGCACGGCGCTCACGGGTGAAGTGCTCAGCTTCCAGGAATCCGGCATTCCCTTCCCGCTCAAGGGAAGTCTGGTCGCCGGCACCACGCGCGTCGACGTCGAGGGCACGATCGCCGACGCGGCCAACATCTCGGCCATCGACACGCAGCTGCGCATCCAGGGCCAGACCCTGGCCAACCTTTATCCCTTCCTGCTGCTGCCCCTGCCGGCCTCTCCGCCCTACGAACTTCGCGGGCACCTGATCCTCAAGGGCAAGCACTACTCGATGGACGATCTGGCAGGCAGGATCGGCTCCACCGACATCACCGGCCGCGGCGCCTACATCGACCGGGAGCCGCGCCCCTTGCTCACGGCGGACTTGCACAGCAAGCTCCTCAAGCTCGCGGACCTCGGCCCCCTGGTGGGCGTGCAGACCCGGGAGTCGGGCGGCAAGCCGGCCGTCTCGCAGGCCGAGACCCGAGACCGGCCCGCGGCGAAGGCGGCCGAAAGGGCCGGGGACCCCGGCCACATTCTTCCCGCCGGAAGCTTCGAAGGCAGCAGGCTGCAGAAGATCGATGCCGAGGTGGACCTGGAGGCCGGCAAGCTGGAGGTCCCGCATGCGCTGCCGCTGGAAAGCCTGCGCGCGTCGCTGCGCCTGCACGACGCGGTCCTCAAGCTCGCGCCGCTTGATTTCGGCTTCGCGGGCGGCACCATCGCTTCCCAGGTCACGCTGGATGCGCGCGAGCCGACCCTCAAGTCCGAGCTGCAGGCGAACTTCCGCCGCATCCGTGTCGACCGGCTGATGCCCTCCAGCAAGGAGGCGATCGCCAAGGGGGCCGGGCTGCTCGGCGCGACGATCCAGCTCAAGGGCAGTGGCAATTCGATTGCCGATGCCGCCGCCAGGTCCGACGGGCGCATCTCGGCCGCCATCGCCGGCGGCCGTATCTCGAATCTGCTGGATGCCGCGAGCGGCCTCAACGGCGGCAAGGTGCTGCGCCTGCTGGCGGGCGGCGACAAGACCATCGACGTGAATTGCGGCGGCATGGCCTTCGACGTCAAGGATGGCCAGGGCACCTCGACACTTTTCGTGGTCGACACGGAGCAGACCCAGATCCTGGGCAGCGGCAGCTTCGACCTGGCGCACGAGCGCTTCGACATGACCGTGCAGCCCAAGCCCAAGCACATGGGCATCCTCTCGCTGCGCACGCCGGTGCGCCTCTACGGGAGCTTCAGGCAGCCCGACTTCGAGATCCAGAAAGGGCCCTTGATCGCGCGTGCCGGGGGCGTCATCGCATTGGCGGCACTGGCGCCCATTGCGGCACTGATCCCGCTGATCGAGACCGGACCGGGCGTCGATGCCAATTGCGCGGCTGTTGGCCGCGAGGTCGGCGAGGCGCGCAAGCAGGCCGACGCGCCCGCGCGCAAGGGCCGCAAGCCCTAGCGCCGCGCGCGGGCGGGCCTGTTCCGGCCCGGCCAGGTAAGCCATGTCAGCGCCTGAAGGCAGGCCTCGCCGACGTCGACTTCGCCCTCGATGATCAGCGTCCGCTCCGATGCGTCGGGCTGCTCCAGCGTGTGCAGCTGGCGCCTGAGATCCGAGGGCCGCATCCAGTGGGTCCGGCGCGCGCCGATGCGTTTGAGAAGCACGGCTTCGCTCGGCGCGAGCAGGACGAAGGCCAGGTTCGCGTGGCTCGCGCGCAGGCGGTCGCGAGAGGCCTTCTTGAGCGCCGGGCACGCGATGATCCCGTGCTCACCCGCCCTGGAGCGGGCCGCGATCCAGTCCGCCACCTGCGCCAGCGTTGGCGCGCGGTCGTCCTCGTCGAGCGGCTCGCCCGCGCGCATCTTCCTGGCGGGCGCCGCGGGATGGAGCCGGTCGGCATCCACGAACTTGCATTCGAGCTGCGCCGCCAGGGCCTTGCCGAGCGTCGTCTTGCCGGAGCCGGACACACCGCTGATGACGACGATCAACGGCTCCCCCGAGCTGGCCTTGCCGTCGCGATCGACCAGTTCCCAGACCCCGCCGGCCGCGGAGGACAGCGCATGCACGCTGTTGATCAGGCCGATATGCGAGAAGGCCTGCGGGAAGTTGCCCAGCTGCCGACGCGCGACCGGGTCGTATTCCTCGGCGAACAATCCGAGGTCGCTGCCGAGTGACAGCAGGTGATCGAGCAGGGCCCTGGCCTCCTTGAGCCGGCCCATCGCGACATACACGTTCGACAGCCAGAAGCTGCAGGCGAGAAAGGCGGCCTCGCCGCCCTCGAGGCCGTCGACGCCCTGCTCGGTGCGATAGCGGTAGACGAGTCTCTTGAAGACCAGTTCGCGCTCGATGCGGGCCACCGTCCTCTCGACGCGCGGATCGTGGATCGGCAGGAAGCCCACCAGCGGCATCAGCAGCAGCGCCGCGTCGACCGCGTCCGCGCCGTAGTACTGGACGAAGGAGCCGCTCGCCGCGTCGTAGCCCTTCGCGCAGACATCCGCGTGGATCTCGTCTCGCACCTTGCGCCATTCGTCGACCGGACCATCGAGATGGAAGTCCCGCGCGCTCGCGATCATGCGGTCGAAGGCGAGCCAGCACATGAACTTGGAATGGACGAAATGCCGCAGCTCCCCGCGCACTTCCCACAGGCTGCAATCGGGCTTCTTCCACAGCACCGTCAGCTGCTGGGCAATGGCGCACTCCAGCGGCCAGACCTTGTCCATGTCCTTGAGCCCGGCCTTTCGCGAGGCGTGGAAGGCCGCGATGACCGCGCCATACACATCGAGCTGCCGCTGCGCCTGTGCGCCGTTGCCGATGCGCACCGGCCGGCTGTCCTCGTAGCCCCGCAGCCAGCCCAGTTCGACCTCGGTCAGGGTGCGTTCGCCGTGCAGGCCGTACATCACCTGCAATTCTTCCGGCGAACCGCCGACCGCGCGCATCAGCCACCAGCGCCAGTCGCTGGCCTCTTCGATGTAGCCCGATCCGATCAGCGCATAGAGCGTCAGCGCCGCGTCGCGCAGCCAGCAGAAGCGATAGTCCCAGTTGCGCTCGCCGCCCGGATGCTCGGGCAGCGAGGTGGTGGGCGCGGCGACGATGCCGCCGGAGGGCTCGTAGGTGAGGGCCTTGAGCGTCAGCAGCGAGCGCGTGACGGCCTCGCGATACTCGCCGTCGTAGCCGCAGCGGTCGGTCCATTCGCACCATTCCCCGGCGGTGCGGGCCAGCAGCGCATGGGCGTCGCGCGTGACCGGCGGCGTCTGGTGCGAGGGAAACCACTCGAGGCAGAAAGCGATGGCTTGCCCGGCCGTGACCGTGAAGTCCGCGGTGCTCGCGAAGTTCTCGTTGATCAATTCCACGCCCGAGGTGACGCGAACCCCATCCGGCCCCGCGACCGCGTAGACCGCGCCTTCGCGCCGCTCCACCCACGGGCACCATTCGCCATAGTTGAAGCGGATGCGAAGTTCGGTATGCATGGCCGCCGTGCCCCGCACGCCGCGCACGATGCGCACCACTTCATGCATGCCGTCGGAGGCCGGCCGCGGCATGAAGTCGGTCACGGTCGCCACGCCCTGGGCGGTGCGGAAGGTGGTCTCGAGCACGAGCGTCCCGGGCAGATAGCGCCGCGTGATGCGCGCCTTGCGGTCGCGGGCACGCATGGACCAGCGACCGTTGTTCTCGTCGCCGAGCAGGCTTGCGAACATCGCCGCGGAGTCGAAGCGCGGCAGGCAGAGCCATTCGATGTCGCCGCCGCGATGGACCAGCGCGGCGCTGTGCGTCGAGCCGATCAGCGCGTAATCCTCGATCGGCCGGGCAGGACCTGGCCGGCCGATCATGAGCGCATGTCCCCGATCAGGCGGTCGATCGCCTGCGCGACGCCATCCGCTTCGTTCGACGCGGTGGTCCAGTCGGCAGCCCCTCGCACGGCATCGGGCGCCTGGCCCATGGCGATCGAGAGCCCGGCGCGGGCGAACATCGGCAGGTCGTTGGGCATGTCGCCGATCACCGCGACGGCCGCCAGCGCCACGCCCATCGCAGCGGCCACCGCTGCGACGCCGTCGCCCTTGTTCGCCAGCAGGGCGGTGGCGTCCAGGAAGTAGGGCTGCGACAGGGCGACGGTGGCCTCGCCGCGCGTCGCATCCTGCATCGCCGCTTCGAGCCGCTTCAGCAGAGCGGCGTCGTCGCTCACGCCCACGATCTTGTCGACCGGCGCATCGCACAGGCGCTCAAGGTCCCGGCGCAGCGTCGGCTCCATGCCGGCGGACAGCCTTTCGCGCGGCACGTGCGGGCTGGCGTCGTCGCGCGCATACCAGTGCTCGTCGGCGAACAGCCAGACGTCGATGCCGGCCTCGTCGAGGATCGAGAGAATCCGCCTGGCCACCTCGGGCGCGATCCGCCGGGCGTCGCCGACCACGCCGAGGCGGTTGAAAAGGGTGCCGCCGTTGAATGCGCCGAAGGTGCCGTCCAGCCCCAGCGCATCCACGATCCACAGCATGCCGCTCATCGGCCGCGCGCTGATCAGCGTCATCGCCGTGCCGGTGGCCGTCAGCCGACGGGCGGCGGCGACATTGGCCTCGGACAGGGACTTGTCGTGCCGCACCAGCGTGCCGTCGATGTCGCAGACGAGCAGGCGGACGGCGGCGCCGCTCGCTTGCGCGGCCGATGCCTGGGGCAGCGTCATTTGCGCGGCAGCTCCAGGTGGCCACCGAAGCCGAAGCGCATGGCCGACAGCAGCTTGTCGCCGAAGGTGCTCTCTACCCGGCTGCGGTAGCGCGCGAAAAGGGCCGAGGAGAGAACGTAGGCCGGCACGGCTTCCTCCATTGCCGCGTCGATCGTCCACTGTCCTTCGCCGCTGTCGGCGACCTTGCCCGAATAATTGTCGAGCCCGTGGTCCTGCGCCAGCGCGGATGCGCTCAGGTCGAGCAGCCATGAAGAAACCACGCTGCCGCGCCGCCAGACCTCGGCCACGTCGGGCAGGTTGATGTCGAAGCGCTGGTCCTGCGGCAGCTTTTCCGAGCCCTTGCCCTTGAGGATGTCGAAGCCTTCGGCGTAGGCCTGCATCAGGCCGTATTCGATGCCGTTGTGAACCATCTTGACGAAGTGCCCCGCGCCGGCGGGCCCGGCATGGATGTAGCCGCGCTCGGCGCGGTCGTCCTGGCCTTCGCGGCCGGGCGTGCGGGGGATGTTGCCGTAGCCGGGCGCGAGCGTCTCGAAGATCGGGTCGAGCCTGTCGACCGTCTCCTTGTCGCCGCCGATCATCATGCAGTAGCCGCGCTCCAGCCCCCACACGCCGCCGGAGGTGCCGACGTCGACGTAGTGCAGCGACTTCGATCGGCACGCGGCGGCGCGGCGGATGTCGTCCTTGTAGAAGGTGTTGCCCCCGTCGATGATGATGTCGCCCGGCGCGCACAGCGCCATCAGCGCGTCGATCGTCGTCTCGGTCGGCGCGCCGGCCGGAAGCATCGACCAGAAGATGCGTGGCGCGGCGAGCTTGCCCGCCATCTCGTCCAGCGACGAGGCCGCCGTGGCGCCTTCCTGGCCGAGCGCCGCCACCGCCTTGTCGTCGTGGTCGAACGCCACCACGCCATGGCTGCCGCGCATCAGGCGGCGCGCGATGTTGCTGCCCATTCGGCCGAGGCCGATCATTCCAATCTGCATGGCTGACTCCGTTTTCTCAGGTGAGGCCGCCGCTCAGGAACGCGGCCCGCTTCTTCTCGACAGCGGCCAGCAGTTCGTCGGCGGCATCGGCGAATTGCCGAACGCCATCTTCGACCAAATCGGCCGTCACGCGGGCGAGGTCGAGGCCCAGCCGTTCGGTCTCGGCCAGGATGTGGCGCGCGCCCTCGATGTCCTGCGTGAGCGTGGGAGCCACGACGCCATGTTCGCGAAATGCGTCCATGGTCTTGAGCGGCATCGTGTTCACCGTGTCGGGGCCGATGAGCTGGTCGACGTAGAGCGTCGGGGAATAGCCTGGGTCCTTGGTGCCCGTTGAGGCCCACAGAAGCCGCTGCGGCATCGCGCCCTCGGCCGCCAACGCTTTCCAGCGTGCCCCGGCGATCTGCTCCCGGTACCATGCGTAGGCGAGCTTGGCGTTGGCGATGGCGACCTTGCCGCGCAGCGCCTTGTACGCCGGGCTGCCGGCATCCCGGTCCTCGATTCGCTGGTCGATGGCCTTGTCGATCCGCGCGTCGATGCGGCTCACGAAGAAGCTCGCGACACCGGCGATCCTGTCGATCGGCCGGCCCGTCTTCACCCGGGCTTCCAGCCCCGCGACGAAGGCCTCGGCCACGGCCCTGTACGCGTCCTGGGCGAAGAGCAGCGTGACATTGATGTTGAGTCCGTCTTCGATCAGCTGGCGGATGGCCGGCACGCCCGCGGCGGTGCCGGGCACCTTCACCATCAGGTTCGGCCGGCCGACCGCCGCCCACAGGCGCCGCGCCTGCGCGATGGTGGCCTGGGTGTCATTGGCCAGATTAGGCGAGACCTCGAGGCTGACATAGCCGTCCTTTCCGCGCAGCCGGTCATACACCGGGCGCAAGTCGTCCGCCGCGGCCTGGATGTCGCGGATCGCCTGCGCCTCGTAGATCTCGGTCGCGCTGGCATCCGGCCCGGCTTCGGCCAACCAGGCCTTGAAGCCTTCGTCATAGGCATCGCCGTGGCCCATCGCCTTCTCGAAGATCGAGGGGTTCGAGGTCACGCCGGTCAGCGCGTCGTCCTCGATCAGCCTGCGCAGGCCGCCCTCGGCCAGGAACTTGCGATCGAGGAAATCGAGCCATACCGCCTGGCCCGCCGCATGGAGTTGTCGAAGCGCAGAGGTCATGGCCTGTTCGCCTCCATGCACGCGCGCGCCACCTTCAGGACGTTGTCGAGCGTGAAGCCGAACTTCTGCTGAAGCATGGCGAGCGGCGCGGAGGCGCCGAAGGTGGACATGGTGACCGTCGCGCCCCGCGCGCCGATATAGCGGTCCCAGCCGAGCGCGCCGGCCTGCTCGATGGCGATGCGCGTCTTCACGCCAGGCGGCAGCACCTGGTCGCGATAGGCGCGGTCCTGTTGTTCGAACAGGTACCAGCTCGGCATCGACACGACGCGCGAGCGCACGCCCTGCGCCGCCAATGCCTCGTGCGCCGCGACGGCAAGCGAGACCTCGCTGCCGGTCGCGATGAAGAGGACCTCGGCCTCTCCGCCCGGCGGGTCGGCGAGTACATAGGCGCCTCGGCGCAGCCCCTCGGCGGGAGCGTACTTCGCGCGGTCGAGCGTCGGCAGCGCCTGGCGCGAGAGGATCAGCGCGGTCGGCTGGTGCGTCCGGCCGAGCGCCACCTTCCAGGCGACGGCCACTTCGTTGGCGTCGCAGGGGCGGATCGTGTCGAGCCCCGGGATCGCGCGCAGGGTCGCCAGGTGCTCGATCGGCTGGTGGGTCGGACCGTCCTCGCCGACGCCGATCGAGTCGTGGGTGAACACGAAGACCACGGGTATCTCCATGATCGACGCCAACCGGATGGGGGCCCGCATGTAGTCCGCGAAGACCAGGAAGGTGGCCGTGTACGGACGCAGGTAGCTGAGCGCCATGCCGTTGGCAACGGCGCCCATCGCATGCTCGCGCACGCCGAAATGCATGTTGCGGCCCGCATGGTCCTCGGGCTCGAAGGAGCCCGCGCCTTCGAAAGTGAGCAGGGTCTTGGTCGAGGGCGACAGGTCGGCCGCGCCGCCGATGAGCATCGGCACGTGCGGCGCGATCGCGTTCAGCACCTTGCCGCCCGCGTCGCGGGAGGCGATCCCCTTGGCATCGGCCGCGAAGCCGGGAATGTCCGCATCCCAGCCATCGGCCAGCTTGCCCCGTCGCAGCCGATCGAACTCGGCCGCTTCCTTCGGGAAGCTCTGGCGATAGCGCTCGAACTCGGCTTCCCATGCCTCGCGCGCCGCCTTGCCGCGCCGGGCGACGACGGCGCCGAAGGCCTCTGCGACGCCCTCCGGCACCAGGAACTGCGCGTCCTCGGGCCAGCCGTAAGCCCTCTTGGTGGCGCGGACGTTGTCGGCGCCCAGCGCCTCGCCATGGGCCTTCTCGCTGCCGGCCCTGGGGCTGCCCCAGCCGATGACCGAATGCACGACGATGAAGGTCGGGCGGTCATGCGTATGGCGGAAGTTGTCGAGCGCCTGGGCAATGGCCTTCGTGTCGTTGGCGTCGGCCACGTGCAGCACGTTCCAGCCGTAGGCCTCGAAGCGCTTGCCGACGTCCTCGGTGAAGGCGAGGCGGGTCGAGCCCTCGATGCTGATGTGGTTGCTGTCGTAGATCCAGCAGAGATGGGACAGCGCCAGGTGGCCGGCCAGCGAGGCGGCTTCGCCGGAGATGCCCTCCATCATGTCGCCGTCGCCGCACAGCACATACACATCGTGATCGAAGAGCGTGAAGCCCTCGCGGTTGAAGCGCGCCGCGAGCGCGCGCTGCGCCACGGCCATGCCCACGGAGTTGCCGCAGCCCTGGCCCAGCGGCCCGGTCGTGGTTTCGACGCCGGTCGTCATCCGGTACTCCGGATGTCCGGGGGTCTTCGAACCCAGCTGCCGGAACTGGCGGATGTCGTCCAGGCTCACGGCCGGCTGGCCGCTGGGTTTGCCCTCCGCGTCGATTTCCCGGACCCCGG
Organism: Variovorax sp. 01T432; assembly: GCF_056398605.1. Classification (NCBI taxonomy): domain Bacteria; kingdom Pseudomonadati; phylum Pseudomonadota; class Betaproteobacteria; order Burkholderiales; family Comamonadaceae; genus Variovorax; species Variovorax sp. 01T432. The sequence goes on along the minus strand of NZ_JBFTPS010000002.1, from coordinate 168,896 downwards.
CGAGATGCAGGAGTGCATAGAGAAGCATCGATGCGTGGCCGGCCGACAGCACGAAGCGGTCCCTGTCCGGCCAGTCCGGCACCTCCGGGTCGTAGCGCAGGAAATCGCGCCACAGGGTGTAGCCGACCGGCGCGAGCCCCATGGGCGTGCCGGGGTGGCCGGAGTTGGCCTTCTCGACGGCGTCGATGGCCAGCGTGCGAATGGTGTCGATGGCCAGGCGCTCCGGGGATCCGTCCTCGTGGACCGATGATGCCGGGGTCGCGATCGATGGTTCGTTCATGCTTGAAACTCCGCGTGTGTTGCCGACGAACAGAAGCACGGACGATAGCCCTTGGCGCTCGTCCGTGAGGTAGTCATTCTTCCTCTGTTGCGTGGCCCGCGCGGCGCGGGCCCGGCCTCAGCCCCGCGCGCGGTGCGCGATCGACGATACGGCGTCGACGGCCAGGGCGAGGACGATCGCGCCCGTCCCGATGCCGAAGAGCAGCGCGTAATTGCCGCCACTGCTCACCAGCAGGAAGGACATGCCATAGGCCGCGGCCGCCTGCAGCACGGCGAAGCCGGTCGTGGCGCGGCTCCACGCCGCGCGGTGCAGCGCGGGATGGTGGGCGAGCAGTTCCTGTACGCGGCCCAGCACCAGCGGAACGATGCCCGGCGTGAACGCGCCGACCAGCGCGCTCGAGACGATCAGCCCGCCGCTGCCGAACAGCCCCAGCGCGGGGATCGCGACGGCGGCGGCCTGGATCAGGAAGGCGAGCCGCAGCGCCGGCCCGAAGCCGGCGCGATCGGCAAGGTGGCCGCTCAACAGCGGCCCGACCACGGCACCGAGGCCGAACACGACCCAGTATTGCGAGCCGGCCGCAAGGCCTTGTCCGAGGCCGCGCGCGACATAGTCGACCAGGAAGATCATGTGTGGCACGAGCCCGGCCGCATTGAGCGCGTATTCCGCGTAGAGCGCGCGCAATTGCAGGGTCGGGTGCGCGGGCGCCATGGCGCGATGCGCCGGGGGCGCCGTCGCGCCGCCGGTCGGCCAGCCGCCCCATGCGACCACGGTGAGCACGAGCGCGAGTGCCCCCAGGCCGAGCCAGGCCTGCGTCAGACCCTGGCGCAGCAGCAGCGGCACGAGCGTGCCCGACGCCGCGATGCCCAGGCCCACTCCCATGAAGATGAAGCCGCTGGCGGCGCCGCGCCGCGCGGGTGGAACGTGCGGCAGGACCGAGGGCGCGGCCAGCACCATCAATGCGCCCCCGCCGATGCCCGAGACGAAGCGCCAGGTGAAGAACCAGGCGAAGTCCACCGGCCGGGCGCAGGCGAAGAGCGCGAGGGTGGTGACCGCCATCATGGCGCGCAGCACGGAGCGCGCCGGCCACCGCGCCGCGAGCGGGCCGGCCAGCAGCGCGCCCGCCAGGTAGCCTCCCAGGTTTGCCGCCCCGAGGTAGGTGGCCTGCGAGGCGCCGAACCAGTGCGCGCCGATGATCGCCGGCAGCAGTGGCGTGTACGCGAAGCGCGCCAGGCCGAGCCCCACGAGGCTCGCGCAGAAGCCCGCCAGCGCGGCGCGCCAGGCGGTGGGCCCGGCGCGATGCGATGGGATGCCGGTTGTCGCTGAAGGCATGGTTTTCTCCTGGGAGGTGATGCGCCCCATGCTACGAATTGCCGGGCCTCGAATGAATGCCTATGCTCCGGCATTCAGTGTTTCACTCTGGGGAAGAGTCTTGGATCGGATCGATGCGATGAAGGTGTTCGTGGCGGCACTCAACGAGGGCAGCCTGGCCGGCGCGGGACGCAAGCTCGGCAAGTCGCCCGCAGCCGTCAGCCGCGCCATCGCCTTTCTCGAGTCTCACGTCGGCACGGAACTGTTGCATCGCACGACGCGGTCGATCAAGCTCAGCGAGGCTGGCGAGCGCTATGCCGTCGCGTGCCGCCGGATCCTCACCGACCTCGAGGAAGCCGACATGGCCGCCGCCGGCGAGCGATCGGCGCCGCGCGGCATGCTGACGATCACGGCGCCGGTCGCCGCGGGCGAGACGCTGCTGCGCCCCGTGCTCGACGCGTTCATGGACAAGTATCCCGCCGTGTCCGTGCGGCTTGACATGCTCGACCGTCCCGCCAACCTCATCGAGGAAGGCATCGACGTGGCGCTGCGCATCGCCCATCTCGCGGACTCCACGCTGGTCGCCCTGCGCGTCGGCGACGTGCGGCGGGTCGTGGCGGCCTCGCCGCGCTACCTCGCGCGCCACAAGCGCATCGCGCAACCCGCCGACCTTGCCGAGCACCAGATCATCGCGATGACGCACTTCGGCATCGACTCGTGGAGCTTTCCGCCGAGCGACGGCTCGACGATCCCGCGAACGGTGCAGTTCACCCCGCGCTTCATCGTCAACAGCATCCGCGCCGCCGTCACGTCCGCGGTGCAGGGGCGCGGCGTGGTGCGCATGTTCTCGTACCACCTGGCCGACGCGGTGGCCGACGGCACGCTGAAGATCATCCTCGCCGAGGACGAGCATGCGCCCCTGCCGGTGCACCTGGTCTCGCCGCACGGCCGCCTTGCCGTTCCGAAGGTCCGGGCCTTCGTCGACTTCGCATTGCCCCGGTTGCGCGAAGGCTTCGAGGCCTTGGCCCAGGCCTGCAACGAGACCGCCAAGGCGGCGCGCGGCAGCTAGCGAGCGCGCGAATTCGATCGATCAAAGGAAGAGTGTCTGCCGGGGGACGGCTATTCACTCGGAGACTGCACGACTCTACATTTCCTTCCAGACGGCGCCGCATCCGGCAGGCGCCGCAGAACCTGGAAAGGAATGGACCATGAGCGTGCAGGACAACATCAGGAACAAGGTCGTCATCATCACCGGCGCGAGCAGCGGCCTTGGCGAGGCGACGGCGCGCCTGCTGGCGCAGCGGGGCGCCAAGCTCGTGCTGGCCGCGCGCCGCAAGGAGCGCCTCGACGAGATCGCCGCAGAACTGCGCCAGAGCGGCGCGCTGGTCACGACCGTCGCCGCCGACGTCTCGCGCCGCGCCGACGTCGATGCGATCGCCGCCGCCGCGCTGCGCGACTTCGGCCGCATCGACGTGCTCGTCAACAACGCCGGCATCATGCCGCTCGCGTCGCTCGACAAGCTCAAGGTCGACGAGTGGGACCGCATGATCGACGTCAACATCAAGGGCGTGCTCTACGGCATCGCCGCCGTGCTGCCGGGCATGCGCGAGCGCGGCCGCGGCCACGTGATCAATCTCTCCTCTGTTGCCGGCTTCAAGGTCTTCGCGCCGATCGGCACCGTCTACAGCGCCACCAAGTTCGCCGTGCGCGCCATCTCCGAAGGTCTGCGCGCCGAGGCTTCCGCCGGCATCCGCAGCACGATCATCTCGCCCGGCGCCATCGACAGCGAACTCAAGCACACCACTTCCGACGCCGACACCGCGGCCGGCGTGAAGGCCTTCTACGAGGCGAACCAGATCTCCGCCGATGCGGTCGCGCGCGCCATTGCCTACGCGATCGAGCAGCCGGACGACGTCGACATCAACGAGATCGTCATCCGCCCGACGGTGCAGGAATTCTGAGAAAGCAGGCGCGGTCATCATGAACACACAACGCAAGATCGCCGTCGTCACCGGGGCCTCCAGCGGGATCGGCCTGGGCATCTCCAAGGCACTGCTCGCACGCGGCTGGAGCGTGGTGGGCAACGCGCGAACCCGCGCTCGACTCGACGAGGCCGCCGCGCGGCTGGATGCCGGGGCGCGCTTCTTCGGCGTGGTCGGCGACATTGCCGAGCCCATCACCGCGAAGCGGCTGCTGGATGACGCGGTCGGCCACTTCGGCCACGTCGACCTGCTGGTCAACAACGCCGGCATCTTCCTGCCCAAGCCCTTCATCGAGTTCACGGCGGAGGAGATCGAGCAGCAGATCGCGACCAACGTGAAGGGCGTCGTCTTCGCCTCGCAGGAAGCGGCACGCCGGATGATCCCGCGCGGCGAGGGGCAGATCCTCAACATCACCGCCTCGCTCGCGATGCAGCCGCGCAGCAACGTGACGGCCTTCCTGGCGGTGCTGCTCAAGGGCGGACTGAATGCGGCGACGCGAGCCCTCGCGCTGGAACTGGCGCCGCACGGCATCCGCGTCAACGCGGTCGCGCCGGGGATCATCGACAGCCCTCTGCATACGCCCGAGACCCACGAGTTCCTCAAGACGCTGCAACCGGCTCGCCGGCTCGGCACGATCGAGGAGATCGCAGACGCCGTGCTCTACCTGGCCGGCGCCCACTTCACCAATGGCATCGTCCTGCCCGTCGATGGCGGCGGCAGCGCGGGCAGCTGCTGAGCAGCGGGGAGACACACATGCCTTACGTCAACGTTCGCATCACGCGCGATGGCGTCACCGTCGCGCAGAAGGCCCAGGTCATCGCCGAGATGACCGAGACCCTGCAGCGCGTCCTCGGCAAGCAGCCCGAGCTGACCCACATCGTCATCGACGAGGTCGACACGGACAACTGGGGCGTCGCGGGCGAGACGACGACCGTCATCCGTGCCCGCGCATCGAAGTGAGGTGCGCGCATGACCGCCGCGACCCGTTTCGATCGCCATCCCCGAGCCCGGCTGCTCGAAGGGCCGACGCCGATCCAGCGGTTGAGCCGGGTCGAGGCGGCGCTCGCCCCCGCGTTGAACGGCGCTCGCCTGTTCGTCAAGCGCGATGACCTGACCGGGCTGGGCGGCGGCGGCAGCAAGCTGCGCAAGCTCGAATTCCTGCTCGGCGATGCGCTCGCGCAGGGCGCGGACACCGTCATCGCCACCGGCCCGCGCCAGTCGAACAGCGCGCGGCTGGCCGCGGCCGCTGCCGCGCGCCTCGGCCTGCGCTGCGAACTCGGACTGCGCCCGCTCGCCGCGGACGACGGCGCCGAGTACGCGCAGGGCGGCAATGCGCTGCTGGCCGGCCTCTTCGGAGCCACGATCCATTCGCTGCCCGACGCCGCTGCCGCCGCCGGCTTCTGCGCGGAGCGGCTGGCGACGCTCGAGGCCCATGGAGGGCAGGGCTACGTGCTGCCTCCCGGCGCCAGCTCGCCGCTGGCGAGCCTGGGCTACGCCGAGTGCGCGCTCGAGATCGCGGACCAGGAGCATGCCCTCGGCATTCGCTTCGATCGCGTCATCGTGGCCAACGGCAGCGCAGGCACCCAGGCCGGACTCATTGCCGGTTTCGCGCTGCTCGATCGGCGCGCCGTCGTGCATGGCTTCTCCGTGCTGGCGGATGCCGCGGCTGCGCATGCGGCCACGCTCGCGCTCGCCCGCGAGTGCTTCGCCCTCCTGGAGGGCGACGGCGAGATCCGCGGAGACCACGTCGTGGTCGACGACAGCCACCGTGGACCCGGCTACGGACGGGTCACGCGCGAAGCCCTCGGCGCGATCCGATTTCTCGCCACGCGCGAAGGCTTGCTGCTGGACCCGGTGTATTCGGCCAAGGCCTTCGCCGGGCTCCTGTGCCAGGCGCGCCGCGGCAAGTTGCCGCCGCAGCGGAACATCCTCTTCCTCATGACGGGCGGCACGCCGGCGCTCTTCGCGTATCGCGACGCGCTGGACTATCCCTCGATCCCATGAAAAGACCTGGAGCACTCACATGCGACGAATCCTGATCACCGGCGTGAGCTCCGGCCTGGGCCGGGCGTTCGCCGAGGCGGCACTGGCCGCGGGCCACGGCGTGGCCGGCACCGTGCGCAACGGCGCCGATGCCGCGAAGTTCGAGGCGCTGCATGCGGCGCATGCCCGGGCGCTCGTCCTCGATGTCGCCGATTTCGACAGGGCCGCGCCGGCCGTCACCGCGCTCGAGCGCAACTTCGGACCGATCGACGTGCTCGTCAACAACGCGGGCTACGGCCACGAAGGCACGGTCGAGGAATCGCCTCTCGATGAACTCCAGCGCCAGTTCGAGGTGAACGTGTTCGGCGCCGTGTCGATGATGAAGGCCGTCCTGCCCGGAATGCGCGCGCGCCGCCACGGCCGCATCATCAACATCACCTCGATGGCCGGGCGGGTCGGGCTGCCCGGCGTGAGCTACTACGCCGGCAGCAAGTTCGCGCTCGAAGGCATCTCCGAGTCGCTGGACAAGGAAGTGAGCGGCTTCGGGATCCGGGTGACGGCCGTCGCGCCCGGCTCCTTCCGCACGGACTGGGCCGGCCGCTCAATGGTGCGGACGGCGCGCTCGATCGCGGACTACGACGCCGTCTTCGATCCGATCCGCCGGCGCAGGCAGCAGGCCAGCGGCCGCCAGGCGGGGGATCCGGCGCGTGCCGCGCAGGCCCTGCTCGCGCTCATCGAATCCGCATCGCCGCCACGGCACCTGGTGCTGGGCAGCGACGCGCTCCAGCTGTTGCACAACGCGTCGATGGAGCGCGCCGAGGAGCGCGCGGCCTGGGACCGCATTTCACGTTCGACTTCTCATGACTGACTCAGACCTCTCTTCCGCGCAGCCCCTGGTGCCCGCTGCCGCGTCGCCGATGGTGCGTTCCGCCAGGGAATGGCAGGGCCTGCTGCTCGCCGCCGCCGGCTCGATCGCCTTCGCCGGCAAGGCGATCATCATCAAGCTCGCCTACCGCCACGGCGTCGACGCGGTATCGCTGATCATGTACCGCATGCTGTTCGCGCTCCCGCTGTTCGTCGGGCTCGCATGGTGGTCGGGGCGCGGACGGCCAGCGCTGACCTGGCGCGACTGGCGAGTCGTCGTCGCGCTCGGCTTCTGCGGCTACTACCTGGCCAGCTTCCTCGATTTCGCGGGACTCGCCTATGTCAGCGCCGGCCTCGAGAGGCTGGTGCTCTACCTGAATCCGACGCTGGTGCTGATCCTCGGTCGCGTCCTCTTCAAGCGCGCGGTCTCTCGCGGACAACTGGTGTCGCTGGCGGTCAGCTATGCGGGCGCGGCGCTCGTCTTCGGCCACGAACTGAGCCTGTCGGGCTCGCATGTCCTGCTCGGCTCCCTGCTGGTCTTCGCGAGCGCCGTCAGCTATTCCCTCTACCTGGTCTTCAGCGGCGAGGAGGTCAAGCGACTCGGGTCCCTGCGCCTGACCGGCCTGGCCTCGACCGTGGCCTGCATCCTGTGCATCGCGCAGTTCCTGGCCCTGCGCCCCCTGTCGGCGGCGATCGTGGATCCGGCGGTGATCTTGCTGTCGCTGATCAATGCGACCGCCTGCACGGTGGCGCCGGTGCTGATGCTGATGGTCGCGATCGAGCGCGTCGGCGCGACGGTGGCGGCGCAGACCGGCATGATCGGGCCGGTCAGCACGATCTTCATGGGCACGCTATGGCTGGGCGAACCATTCACGCCCTGGATCGCGGCGGGCACCGCCTGCGTGATCGCCGGCATCTGGCTGCTGACCCGGCAAGCCGAGCGCGGGCGCGCGCCGGCCGGCAAGTAGGCGTTTGAAGACCTGGCGCGGCCTGGCCCCGGCGCTCACGCCTGGCGACCTCCGGTCAGGTGCCGGGCCGGCTCTGGCACATCCACATCCAAGATGAACAAGGCCGAAATGCGGGAACTCGATCGCCTGCTCCAATGAGCTCCATCAGGCGCGTTCAGGAATGTCGGCCCCTGGGCATGGGCCTCGCCGATTCGCGCTTCGCCGCCGGCGCTCGCCGGGACATCGAATCGCCGGCTTGGATCCCGCGCACGCGACGCGGGTGCTTCGAATCAGGACCTCGTTGTCGCGCCGCCAGGTGGTTCGGACGATGCCGCGAATCCGAGCATCGCCGCGCCGAGTTCCCGGGTGATCTGAGCGGCGGGGGCCTCGCGCAGGTGGGAGGCATTTTGTCCGGCCCACATGGGCGTGAACGCATCGCTGCCCCGCCGCTCGGCTTCGGCGCGCAGGGGCCCGACGCCCGCCGCGCCGAGCGGGAAGGGGGGAGGCTGGTCGCTCATCGGGCCCAGCGCTTCCATGAAGCGATTCAGGATGCCGCGCGCAGGCGCGCCGGTGAACAGATTCGTCAGCGCCGTGTGCTTCGCGCGAGGGCTCTTCAAGGCCGCGCGATGCATGGCGCTGGTTGTCGATTCCGGGCACAGCAGATAGGCGGTGCCGAGCTGGACCGCGCTGGCGCCGAGCGCCAGGGCAGCCTCGATGCCGTGTTCGTCGGCGATGCCACCGGCGGCGATGACCGGCACCTTGACCGCATCGCGGATCTGCGGGATCAACGCGAACGTTCCGATCTGCGTGTTCACATCGCTGCTCAGGAACATGCCCCTGTGGCCGCCGGCCTCGAGGCCCTGGGCAATGATCGCGTCGACGCCGCGCTGTTCCAGCCAGATGGCCTCCTCGACCGTTGTGGCCGACGAGATGATCTTCGCGCCGAGCCTTCGCACGCGCGCCAGCAGCGCTTCCGACGGCAGGCCGAAATGGAAGCTCACCACGGCGGGCGGAAACGCCTCGAGCACCTCGGCCGCTTCCTCGCTGAAGGGCAGGCGGCCAGGGCCGGAGGGAATCGCGGCCGGGTCCAGGCCCAGCTCCGCATAGAAGGGCGCCAGGGCGGCATGCCATCGGCGCTGGCGCTCGCTGTCCAGGCCCGCGGGCGGCACGTGGCTGAAGAAATTGACGTTGATCGGCTTGCGGGTGGCGCCGCGGATCGCCACGAGTTGTTCGCGAAGCATCGGGGCCGTGAGGGTCGCGCAGGGCAGGGAGCCGAGACCGCCCGCGTTCGACACGGCGATCGCGAGCGCGGCGTCCTGCACACCCGCCATCGGTGCCTGTATCAAGGGGTATTCGGTTCCGAACAGGGATGTGATTGGCGTCATGCGGTGCTCCTTGAACTCGACGAAGCGATTCAGCGGCGCCGGCGCCGCTTGCGGCCGATTCTTGCACTTCGTCGGTGACTCATCTTAGGATTGGGAGCTCATTCTTCAAAGTTAATTAAAATGAACCATTGATTCTCTTTTGGTGAATCAAAACCCTCATCCGTCCTCGATGAGGAATCCTCGATCGCAAGGTGTCGAATACCGTGGAACTGTCGGATCTTCAGATCTTCAAGGCCGTCGTGGAGCAGGGCGGCATCGTTCGCGCCGCGCGCAAGCTGCACCGGGTTCCGTCGAATGTGACGCAGCGCGTGAAACAGCTGGAGGCCTCGTTGTCGGTGGAGCTCTTTTCGCGCGATGGCCGTCAGCTTCATCTGACGCCCGGCGGCCACACGCTCCTGAGCTACGCGGACAGGCTGCTTCAGCTGGCGGAGGAGGCCAAGGGCGCGGTCAGCGCAACGCCGCTGCGAGGCACCTTGCGCCTGGGTTCGATGGAGAGCACCGCGGCGACCCGGCTTCCCGGCATCCTCGCGCGCTTCCATGTCGAATATCCCAATGTCCGCGTGGAACTCACGACCGGGACGAACGACGCGTTGACGGCCGCGCTCGCCGACAGAAGCATCGATGCCGCCTTCGTCGCGGAGCCGCCGAAGTCCGCGCGCTTCGCATCCGTGCCGGCCTTCGACGAGCGATTGGTGCTCATCACCGCGCTGGGACATGCGTCGCTCACACGGCCGCGGCAGCTGCAAGGGCAATCGGTCATCGCCTTTCCCCGGGGATGTGCCTATCGGCGCATGCTCGAGCGCTGGCTGGGCGATCGCCAACTCGCCACCGTGAGGGTGATGGAGTTGAGCTCCTACCACGCCATCGTGGCCTGCGTCGCGGCCGGATCGGGTTTCGCCGCAGTCCCTGAATCGCTGCTCGCCACACTCGCTTCGGAGCAAGTCGGCGCGCATGCGGTGCCATCGCTGAGTCGCGCCATCGTGACCTCGCTGGTCTGGCGGGTTTCGGATGCCATGCCCGCGGTCGCGGGATTGCGCAAGCTCCTCGCGGGCGACGACCTGGTCGAAGTCAAGGACTGAGCCGTCGGCTCGCGGGCCGGCTATGCCGCGCCGGATGCCTGCGCCTCGGCCACATCCACCACGACCTTCCCCTCGGCCTTGCCCTGCGCGACCCGTTCGTGCGCCTGCAGGGCGCTGTCGAGCGTGAACCGGCACGCGTCCACGCGCGGCAGCAGAAGGCCGGCCTCGGCGAGCCTGGCCGCCTCCCTCAGGATCTCGCCGTGGTGCGCTCTGCCCGCGCCGGTGAGGATGGGAAGCAGGGTGAAGACGCCTGAGTAGGTGGCGGCGCGGAAGGAAAGCGGCGCCAGCTTGTGGGTGCCCCAGCCCAGGATGCTGAGCACGTGGCCCGTGTAGTTGCGCACGGCGGCGAATGAGGCATCCAGGGTGGCACCGCCCACCGTGTCGTACGCAACGTCGAAGCCGATGCCGTCGGTGAAGTGCTTCACATAGTCTTCCACCGAATACTTCTCGTAGTCGATGGCGGTCGCGCCGTAGCGCTCGACCAGCTCGGCCTGCCGTGCGTTGACGGTGGCATAGGCCTGAGCGCCTCGTGCGCGCGCGAGTTGAACCGCGATGTGTCCGACACCGCCCGCGCCGCCCTGCACCAGCACTTTCTGGCCGGGGCCGACGCGCGCGTGGTCCACGAGCCCTTCCCACGCCGTGATGATGGCCAGGGGGAGCGCGGCGGCTTCGCGCATGCTCAGGTTCTGGGGCTTCAGCGCAATGAGGTCCGCATCGACCGCCGCGTATTCGGCCAGCGTGCCTTGCAGCCCGCCGATGCCTCCGACCATGCCGTACACCTCGTCGCCGACGCGGAAGTGCTCGACGCCGGCGCCGGTGCCGACGACGATGCCCGCCATGTCGATTCCAAGGACTGCCGGCAGCGGCTGCCGCGCATGGGCGGCGGCGCCGGCGCGGATCTTGGTGTCGAGCGGATTGACGCCGCTGGCGACGATGCGGACCAGCACCTGGCCGGCGCCCGCGACAGGCCGGGGGAGGAGGGCATCCGAAAACGGGGCGCCGGCATGTTCGACCATGAGCGCGCGCATGGGGTGGGCTGAGGACATTCGAAACTCCTGATCGGTTGTGAGGCCTCCAGTGTTCTCCTAACGGAATTGCATGAGAAGTCCCGAATGCGCATGGCTCTCATGCATTTATGTATGCTTCGGCCATGGATTGGGACAACGTCAAGGTCTTCCTGGCGGTTGCGCGCCTGGGTTCCCTCGGGGCCGCGGCACGGGCGCTGGGCCAGACGCAGCCGACCATCGGCCGGCGCGTGCGCGCCTTCGAGGCGTCGCTCGGTCAGGCCTTGTTCCAGCGAGGCTCCGAAGGCTTCGTCCTGACGGACGAAGGCGCGCTGGTGCTGGCGCACGCGGAGCGCATGGAGGAAGAGGCGCTGAGCTTCGAGCGGCGCCTGGCCGGGCAGGAGGTGCAGCTCGGCGGGCTGCTGCGCGTGTCCTCCTCGGAGTGGTTCGGCGTGCATATTCTCGCCCCCGTCTTCTCGCGCTTCCAGGAGGCACACCCCAGGGTCTGCATCGAACTGGTCACCGATTCGCGCCTCTTCAGCCTCGCGCGGCGGGAAGCCGACCTGGTCTTCCGGATCCGGCCGTTCGACGATGCCGAGGTTGTGCAGCGGCGCCTGATGCGCATCTCCTATGCGGTGTATGGCGCGTCACATTTGCCCAGGCCCGCCGCGGGTGACGGGGCGGGCGCGACGCTCATCACCATGGACACCGCCTTCGAAGGCCTGCCCGACGTGGAGTGGCTGCGAAGCCGGTTTCCCAATGCGCACGTCGGACTGCGCAGCAACAACCGCGAAGTGCAGGCGGCGTTCTGCGCGGCCGGCAGCGGATGGGCGGTGCTGCCATGCGCGCTCGGCGACCGGCTGCCCGGCGTCGTCCGGCTCGATCTCGAAGCCGCGCCCCCCTCGCGGGAAGTGTGGGTCGGCTTTCACCGTGACCTGCGGCGCCTGCCGCGGCTGCGCGGCCTGCTCGACTTCACGATCGAGGCATTGGGGAACTGAGGCGCGGCGGCGCCCGCGACCACGCCCTCACCGAAGTAGAGCTTCATTCATAGGCCTTCCGGGAACTGGCGCAAGGGCGCCGCATCGCGCACGATCGGGATTTCGACACATGCCCGCCGAATCCTTCAGCATCCGCCCCGCCAGGCCCGGCTTCATGGTCTATGAAGACGGCAATGAGGGTTCCATTGCCTTCGATTGCAGGTCGATGGAGGAGCCCCCGCAGGTCATGGTGCCGGCGCCGGAGCACTGGATGGCGAAGACGCCGCCCTGGGCGCATGCCCGGCGCAAGCGCATCATCGAGCGCCTGCGGGCTGCCGGCTGCGTGGTCTTCGAGGAGGGCGACGAGCTGACGACAGCCCTGTCGCTGGACGGCAGCATCCGTGTGGAGCTCGACCATGTCGAAGACGAGCGCTCGGGTGTCTGGACCACCATCCAGATCGTCCGCGTGCCGGGCGAGGAAGTTCTGGTGAGCGAGACCAACTACGGCGCATCCAGTGCCTTCGCCTTCCCGCGTCCGGGGGTCGTCGAAGTCACCATGACGGACAGCGCGGGCCAGCGGCGAAGCTTCGAGGTCAATGCCGCGTCGCGCAGCTTCCGCATGCATCCATCCGAAGCCGACGAGCCGCTGGCGCTGCTGCCGGCCAGGTTGGGGCAGGTGGATCCGCGGCCGGTGTTCGCGCCTTCGCCGGCCAGCCGCTTCATCGGCGGCTTCGCCGTCCTCTTCCGCGCCATCGGCCGCCACCTGCTGTTTCACCGCCGGCGCAAGCAGGTGGCGAGGCGGCCCTAAGGGCTTCCAAGGGCCTTCGACAGCGCGCGCGCCTCCACCACCAGCAGCTTGCCGATGGTCTCGACTTCCGCCGCGTGCACCCGCGCGCTCGGGCCGAACACCGCGATCGAACCCGCGACCTCGCCCGCGCCGTTGAAGTAAGGCGCCGCGATGGCGACGGCACCCTGCAGCAGTTCGTCGCGGCTGGTCGCGTAGCCGCGCTTGCGGATCGATTCGAGTTCCTTCGGATAGGTGCTCAGGTCCACCTTCGTGTCCGCCGCGTAGGCTTCCAGCTCGCCCTCGCCGAGCACGGTGTGCGCGAGGATCGCGCGCCCGCTGGCGCCCACGACGATGCGCTCGGAGTAGCCGACGCCGCGCTTGAAGCTCAGCGGCTGGTTGCTCGGCAGTTCCGCCACGCAGACGCGATACATGCCCTGCGGCACGAACAGCGCCACCGTCTCGCCGGTCTGTTCGCGAAGCCGCTGCATGATGGGCTGGGCGAGGGCGCCGATGTCCTGCGTCGAAGTCCAGACGTGCGCCAGCCGCGCCACGGACGGCCCCAGGCGAAAGCGCTGCGGTTCACCCACGGAGATGACGAAGCCGCTCTGCTCCAGCGTGTAGAGCAGCCGGTAGAGCGTGGGCCGGCTCAGGTCGACGCGCTTGAGGAGTTCGCCGGCCGACAGCTCGTGGTCGGTCGGGGTGAAGGCCAGCAGGATCTCCAGCGCCCGGTCCACGGCGCGCACGCTGTCATTCAACTTCTCGCTCGACTTTTCATTCTCGGCCACGGGATTCCCTCTTCTGTTTCTTTGGGCATTGACGCCCCGAATGGTATGCGCGGGCGAATCGACCCTTGACTTTAATAGTCCACTGGATGGATACTAGTCTCATCAGACGGACAATCATTGATCTTCATCAAGGAAAGAGGTACCCACGAATGAACAAGGAAATGGCTGAAACGCTGGTTCGAACCGGCCCCGGGACACCCATGGGCAACCTCATGCGCCGCTACTGGGTGCCGATCCTGCAATCCAGCGAGATCGCCGAGCCCGACGGGCCGCAGGTGCGTGTGAAGATCCTGGGCGAGAAGCTGCTCGCATTTCGAGACACCGAGGGCCGTCCGGGCCTGATCAGCGAGTTCTGCTCGCACCGCGGCGTGTCGCTCTATTTCGGGCGCAACGAGGAAAACGGCATCCGCTGCGCCTACCACGGCCTCAAGTTCAACCGCGACGGCCAGTGCGTGGATGTGCCTTCGGCGCCGCAGGCCTGCGCGCGCATGGCCATCACCGCCTACCCCTGCATCGAGCGCGCCGGCCTGGTCTGGGCCTACATGGGCCCGGCCGACAAGCAGCCCGCGCCACCCGGCGTCGAGTGGTGCAACCTGCCGGCGAGCCACATCTTCGTCTCCAAGCGGCTGCAGGAAAGCAACTACCTCCAGGCCATGGAGGGCGGCATCGACACCAGCCATGTGTCCTACGTGCACCGCTACGAGGTCGACATCGACCCGATGCACCAGGGCACCAAGGCCAACGACTACATCAAGGCCGACGGCAACGTCATCTTCGACATCGAGAAGAACCCCTTCGGCCTCACGCTGTTCGGACGGCGCAACGGCGAGCCCGACTCCTACTACTGGCGCGTCACGCAATGGCTGTTCCCGTGGTTCACGCTGATCCCGCCCTTCGGCGAGCATGCGCTGGGCGGCCACGTGTGGGTGCCGATCGACGACCACAACTGCTGGGCATGGAGCATCAACTTCCACCCCGACAAGCCGCTGTCGGCCGAGGAGCGCCGCGACATGGAACTGGGCAAGGGCATTCACGTCGAGTACGAGGAAGGGAGCTTCCGCCCCAAGTCCAACAAGGACAACGACTACCTGATCGACCGCCGCGCCCAGCAGGAAAAGCGCGCCTACAGCGGCGTCTTCGGCTTCTCGATGCAGGACGCCTCGCTCCAGGAGAGCATGGGCCCGATCCAGGATCACGAGGCCGAAAGGCTGCTGCCCACCGACAAGGCGATCGTCATGGCGCGCCGCATGCTTCACGAAGCCGCGCTCGGCCTCGCCGAAGGCATCGAGCCGCCGGCGCTCGACGCGGCCATGCAGCATGTGCGCGCGGCGGGCGTGCTGCTGGCGCGCGAGCTCGACCCGACCGAATGGGCCAAGGCGCACCTCGCGGACGGCAAGAATCAACCGGTCTATTCGATCTGAGATCCACCACAAGAGGCCCCACATGAACGCTTTCTTCAAGGCCCTCGCGGCCGTGACCGTCGGCCTGGCGCTGAGCGCCGCCGCCGCCGCACAGGAGTGGTCGCCGACCAAGCCGGTGCGCATCATCGTGCCGATCACCGGCAGCACCAACGACACGCTCGCGCGCATCGTCGCCGCCAAGCTGGGAGACCTCATCGGCCAGCCGGTGATCGTCGAGAACAGGCCGGGCGCGGGCGGCAACATCGGCGCCGATTTCGTCGCCAAGTCGCCGCCGGACGGGCTCACGCTGCTGGTCGGCTACAACGGCCCGATCGCCATCAACCCGACGCTGTTCGACAAGATGCCCTTCGACCCGGTGAAGGACCTGATGCCCATCACGCTGGCGGTCAACTCGCCGCAGTACCTGGTGGTCACGCCGAGCCTGCCGGTCAAGACGCCCAAGGAGTTCGTCGCCTGGGCCAAGTCGCACAAGGGCCAGCTGTCCTATGCCTCGGTGGCGATGGGCAGCGCCTCGCACCTGACGATGGAGATGTTCAAGTCGGCCGCGCATTTCGATGCCACGCACGTTCCCTACCGCGGCGCCGCGCCGGCCCTGACCGACCTGGTCTCGGGCCAGGTGCAGGCGGCCTTCATGGTGCCGGGCAATGTGCAGCAGTTCGTCAAGGACGGGCGCCTGCGGATGATCGCCACCTCCGGCCAGAAGCGCTTCCCCAGCACGCCCGACGTGCCCACGCTGGCGGAATCGGGCTACCCGGATTTCGTCGCCACTTCGTGGATCGGCTTTCTCGCCCCGGCCGGCACGCCGAAGACCATCATCGACCGCTACAACAAGGAGATCGTGAAGATCCTGCACATGCCCGACGTGAAGGAAAAGCTCGAAGGCATGGAGTTCGAAGTCGTGGCGAGCTCGCCGGCCGAGTTCGGCGCCTGGATCAAGGCCGAGATCCCGCGCTGGGGCAAGGTGATCAAGGCGACCGGCGCCAAGGCGGACTGAACGCGATGACACGACTCTCGAACAAGGCCGCGCTCATTACGGGCGGCGGCGCGGGAATCGGCGCGGCGACGGCGCTGCTGTTCTGCGCCGAAGGCGCCGCCGTGACGCTGGTCGATGCCGACGCGGCGGCGCTCGAAAGAACGCTCGACAACGTGCGCCGCCAGGTGCCCGGTGCGCGCGTGGCGGCCTACGCCGCCGACGTGGCCGATGCGGCCCAGGCGGCGAGGGCGGTCGAGCAGGCGCTCGCGGCCTTCGGCGGCCTGGACGTGCTGGTCAACAACGCCGCGATGCGCAACTACACGGCGCTCGCCGACGCGCAGCCGGCCGAATGGCAGGCCATGGTCGGCGTGAACCTGATCGGCAGCTCGAACTATTGCCGGGCCGCCCTGCCGGCGCTGCGGCGCTCCGGGCGCGGCAGCATCGTCAACGTCTCGTCCTGCTATGCGGTGACGGGCCGCAAGGGCATGGGCCTCTACGACGCGACCAAGGCCGCGCAACTGGCGATGACGCGCACCCTGGCTTTCGAGGAGGCCGGGCACGGCATTCGCGTCAACGCCGTCTGCCCCGGCTCCACCCTCACGGACTTCCACGTCGCCAAGGCCGACAAGGCCGGCAAGAGCGCCGAGGCGCTCAAGGGCGAACGGCAGACCACCTCGCTGCTGGGCCGCTGGGCCGCGCCCGACGAAATCGCCCGGCCCATCCTGTGGTTCGCGTCGGACGAAGCCTCCTTCATCACCGGCGCGACGCTGATGGTGGATGGCGGGCTGTCCATCATGTAGCCCGGGGGCCGATGTCCATGTCCACCATCGACGCACGGGTCCATACCCTGCGCCACGAGGCGCCTGGCGTCATCAGCGTCGAATTGCGCCCGCGGGGCGACGCGGCCGAGCTGCCCGCCTTCGAGGCCGGCTCGCACATCGACCTGCACCTGCCCAACGGCATGGTGCGCAGCTACTCGCTGATCAACCCGGTCGACGAGCGGCATCGCTACGTGGTCGCGGTGCAGCAGGACCGCCAGAGCCGCGGCGGCTCGCGCTATGTGCATCAGCAGCTGCGCGTGGGCAGCACGCTGCCGATCTCGGCGCCGCGCAACAATTTCCGCCTCCGCGAAGAGGCCGAGGCCAGCGTGCTGGTGGCCGGCGGCATCGGCGTCACGCCCTTGCTTGCCATGCTGCGGCGGCTCGCCTCGCTCGGCCGGCCGGTGGATTTCTACTACTGCGCCCGCTCGCGCGCGGAGGCCGCCTTTGTCGGCGAGATCGAGGCGCTGGCGGGCGACCGGATCCATGTCCACTGGCATTTCGACGACGAGGCAGGCGCGCCGCCCGATCTGATGCAATGGCTGCGCGGGCGGCCGGCCGCCGCGCATTTCTACAGCTGCGGCCCGGCGCCGATGCTTGCCGCGTTCGAGCGCGCCTGCGAGACGCTGGGCTACGTCCATGCGCACGTGGAACGCTTCGCCGCCGCGCCCGTGCCGCCGGCGCCGCAAGGGCAAGGGGCCTGCGTGGTCGAATTGCGCCGCAGCGGCCGCACGCTCACGGTCGCGCCTGGCCAGTCCATTCTCGACACCCTGCTCGAGGCCGGCATCGACGCCGACCACAGCTGCAGGGAAGGCGTCTGCGGCGCCTGCGAAACCAGGGTGATCTCGGGTGAGGTCGAGCATCACGACAGCATCCTCACCAAGGCCGAGCGCGCGGCCGGCAAGAGCATGATGATCTGCGTCTCGCGCTGCGCGCGCGGTCCGCTGGTGCTGGATCTCTAGGGCCTCGCGTCGGCCGCCGCCAACTGTTCGCGCACGCGCTGGGTGAAGGTCGCCAGCTCCCTGGCATTCAGGTCCGAGACCGCCCACAGCCGCATGCCGGCCTGCTGCCAGTGTTCCAGGTTGTAGCCGCGCCGCGTGCCGGATTCGGGTGCCGTGTCGGCGCCCGGACCCGGCCACACGAACAGGTTGATGACGTGTGGCCCGCTGGCGTAGACCAGCGCGGCGACCGGCCGCCCGTCGAGGTAGTCGAGCCGGCCGCCGGTTAGGGGCATGCCCTCGTCGGCGAGGTCGATCACCGGCGGCGAGAAATCGAGCTTGCCGGCGAACCATGGCTTGACGGTGTGGCGATCCGACGAGGCGACGTCGGCCAGATGCGAGCCCATGAGCGAGCGCACGTGGCTGGCCGTGACGGCCTCGCTCATCACGTCCTGCGCCGGCGCCACCAGCAGGCTCAGCGCCAGGCCCCACGCGGTGGCGGCACCGGCGCCGAACAGCGCGAGGGCCTGGAGCCAGCGCCATGGTGCGCCTTGCCGCGGCCCTTGCGCCCGCGGCGGCGTCTCGGCCTTCGCCCCGGCCGCGCGCAGCGCGCCCTGGATGCGCGAGCCCAGCGCCGGCGGCGGCGCATGCCGCGCGGCCTCGCGCCGGATCAGCGCGCCGAGCTCGTCGTCTTCAGCCATTGGCATCTCGTCCCCTTTCCGGTTTCGCCTGCGGGGCCTCCGTTCGCAAGGCGTCGCGCAGCAGGGCCCGCGCGCGCGACAGACGCGACATCACCGTGCCGATCGGAATCCCGGCGACCCGCGCGATGTCCTCGTAGGACATCTCTTCCAGCTCGCGCAGCACGATCACCTCGCGAAAGGCCGGCGCCAGCGCCTCGATCGCCGCGTTGACGCGCCGCCCGCGCGTGCGCTGCTCCCACAGCGCCGCGGGATCGCCGCCGTGCTCGGCCTGCTGCGCGATGCCGGGGCCGTCGACATGGCTGTCGCGCAGCTCGTCGAACTCGACCTGGTCGGCCAGGTGGCGGTGCTGGCGCATGCAGTCGTAGCAGGCGTTGCGCACGATGCCCAGCAGCCACGGCCGCGCGCTCTCGCCGCGCAGCTCGTCGTGGAAACGGAAGGCGCGCAGGTACGCCTCCTGCACCGCGTCCTCCGCCTCCCGGTCGTCGCGCAGCAGCCAGCGCGCGAGGTTGTACGCGGCGGGCAGGTGCGGCAGGGCCGCGGCTTCGAATCGGCGGATGCGGTCGTTCAACGGAGTCCTTCCGTGCATGACGGCCGGGCGCGTCGTTTTATTCCAAGGCACCGCCGCGGGCAGGGTCTTCGGGGCCATCGGGAATAGGCGGCGGCGGCGGGCCGTCATGCGAGAGGTCGATTCTGTTCCTTCCACCGCCCCAGAGGAGTTCACCCATGAAGCCGCTTTCGATCCTTGCGTCCGCCTTCGCGGCGCTCTCGCTGGCCACCTCGGCCCTTGCCGCGGGCCCCAAGGCCTATGTCGGGAATTTCAAGGACAACACCGTCAGCGTGATCGACACCGCCGCGCAGCGCGTCGTGGCGACGGTGCCGGTCGCCGCGGGGCCCGACGGCATCGTCGTCGCCCGCAACGATGCGCAGGTGTTCGTCAGCGGCTCCGGCGCATCGAGCCTCAGCGTGATCGACGCGGCCGGCGACAAGGTGTCGCGCACCATCGAGGTCGGCAAGGGGCCGCAAGGCCTGGCGATCACGCCCGACGGCCGCTGGCTGCTGGTGGCCGTCAACGGCGAGGACCGCGTGGCGATCGTCGACACCGCCTCGCTGGCCGTGGCCGCCACGGTGCCCGTGCCCAAGCCGCACACCATCGCGATCCTGCCGAACGGCAAGCAGGCCTACGTGTCGTCGCAGGAGCCGGGACACTTCGGGCTGACGGTGATCGACCTCGCCACGCGCGCCGTCACCGCGAACATCGCGCTCGAGAAGACGCCGCGCGACCTCGAATTCGGCCCCGACGGCAAGGCGCTCTACTTCACGCTGGCGGGCGTGAGCGCGGTGCAGGAGCTCGACCCGGCGATGAACAAGATCGTCGGCCAGATCCCGACCGGCAACTCGCCGCACATCGCCCATCATTTCCCCGGCACCGCGGCCGGCGTGGTCGTTGTCCAGGGGCCCGGCGAGCTCATGCTCTTCGACCCGGCGACGCGCGCGCCCATCCGCAGCATCGCCGTCGGCAAGCAGCCCCACTGGGTCGACGTCCTGCCGGGAGGCCGGAAGGCGATGGTGAGCAACGAGGGTTCCAACGATGTCAGCGTGGTCGACCTGGCCGATCCGGCCGGCCAGACCGCCACCATCGCCGTCGGCAACGCGCCGCGCAAGGTGGCCGTGCAGCACGGGGCGACGGCTGGCGCGAAGGTCTCCATCAAGGACTTCGCCTTCGAGCCCGCGCAAATCACCGTCGCTGTCGGCGAGGCCGTGCGCTGGAGCAACGACGACGGCGCCCCGCACGGCATCGCCTTCAAGGACGGCGCGCCGGGCATGCCGCTGATGCTGCCGGGCCAGGGCTTCAGCCGCAGCTTCGCGAAGGCCGGCGTGTACGACTATGTCTGCGCGGTGCATCCGTACATGACGGCACGCGTGACGGTTCGCGCCCAGTGAGCGGCGGGCCGCCCTCAGATGATCGGCCGCAGCGCTTCCGCCACCTCGCGCAACACCGGCAGCAGCTTCGCGACCAGCTGATCATCCGGGTACATCTGCCGCTGCACCGTCACGCTCAGCGCGTACCCGCAGCGGCCCCGGCGGTCCTTCAGCGCGACAGCCAGTCCGCGCAGCCCGAAGTTGAGGAGCTGGTCCGCCTGCCAGTGGTCGAGCGCGCGGGCGAGCACCACCTCCTGGCGGAACCGGACCGCGTCGACCGGCGCGGAACCGGTGAAGGTGACGAAGTCATGCGCGGCGATCCATGCGTCCAGCGCCGCGTCATCGAAGGTCGACAGCAGCACGAAGCCCTGCGAAACCACGTGGGCCGGCACCCGCGCGCCCGGATGGAAGCCGATCGACACCATCCGCGGCGCGTTGCTGCGGGCCAGGTAGACCACCTCGTGCCCGTCCAGCGCGCCGAGGTTGAGCGTCTCGCCGCACTGCATCGAAGCGCGCTGCAGGTAGGGCTGCACGATGCGCGGCACGCGCGCACCGTCCAGGAAGGCCTGCCCCAGCCGGAGCACGCGCGGCAGCAGCCAGTAGTACTTGCCGTCGGTCGCGGCGTAGCCGAACTGCACCAGGCTCATGAGGTAGCGGCGCGCGGCGGTGCGGGTCAGGGCGGCCTGCTGGCCCGCTTCGGTCGCCGTCATCCGCGTGCGCTCCTCCGAGAACGCCTCGATCACGCGCAGGCCCTTGCCCAGGCCCTCGATGAGGAGCTTGCGGTCGATGTCGGCGCCGTCGCTCATGTCCTAGGTCTAACCCCAATTACGATCGCGCAATGAACACGCGCGATCGATCATCGATCGCGCAGAGACCGCGCGGCGTTGTGGATAACCCTGGGGCTTCCTACAGTCCATGGCATGAACACAGCACATTCCCCACGAAGCGTCTCGGTTGCCACACGCGGCGCCGGCGGCATGCGGACCCACCTCCGCTGAGGGCCGCGCCGTGCATCGCTCCATCGCCACCGTGTCCCTCAGCGGCACCCTGCGCCAGAAGCTCGAGGCCATCTCGGCCGCCGGCTTCGACGGCGTCGAGGTGTTCGAGAGCGACTTCATCAACTTCAACGGCACGGCCTCCGAACTGGGCCGCATCGCCGCCGACCTCGGGTTGTCGATCGACCTGTACCAGCCCTTCCGCGATTTCGAAGGCATGCCCGAGGCGCAGTTCCGCCGCAGCCTGGACCGCGCCGAGCGCAAGTTCGACCTGATGCAGGCGATGGGCGCGCCGCTGATGCTGTGCTGCTCCAATACATCGCCGCTGGTCATCGACGACGCCGAGCTCGCCGCATCGCAGCTTCGCGAACTCGCCGGGCGTGCGATGCGCCGCGGCCTGCGCGTGGGTTTCGAGGCGCTGGCATGGGGCCGCGCCACTTCGCGCTACGGCCAGGCCTGGGACATCGTGCGCCGGGCCGACCACCCGCACCTGGGCCTGATCCTCGACAGCTTCCATACGCTGTCGCTCAAGGACGATCCGGCGGGCATCGCCGACATTCCGGGCGACAAGATCTTCTTCCTGCAGATGGCCGATGCGCCCCTGATGGCCATGGATGTGCTGCAGTGGGCGCGCCATCACCGCTCCTTCCCGGGGCAGGGCGAGTTCGACGTCGAGACCTTCTTCGAGAAGACCCTGCTGGCCGGCTACAGCGGCCCGCTGTCGCTGGAGATCTTCAATGACGTGTTCCGCGAGACGCCGAATCGCCGCACCGCCGTCGATGCGATGCGTTCGCTGCTGTACCTGGAGAGCCGGGTCAGGGACCGTCTGGCGGGCGCCGAGGCCGGGGCGGCCGGCGCGCCGGCGCGGCGCGTCCTCGACAGCATCGCGCTCTTCGACCCGCCGCCGGTGCCGGCGCTCTCGGGCTTCTCCTTCATCGAGTTCGCCGCCGACGAGGCATCGGCCGAGCGGCTCGCCGCGCTGCTGCGGCAGCTCGGGTTCCAGCGCGTGGGTCGGCATCGTTCCAAGGCGGTCGTGCTGTATCGGCAAGGCGGCATCCACCTGATCGTCAATGCCGAGCCCGGCTCCTTCGCCCACGAGCGCTTCGCGGCGCATGGCACCTCGGTCTGCGCGCTGGGCCTGCGCGCCGCCGACCCGAAGGCCGCCGTCGAGCGGGCGACCGCGATGTGTTCGCAGCGCCACGACAGCCCGGTCGGCCCCGGCGAGATGCTGGTGCCGGCGATGGTCTCTCCCGGGGGCAACCTCATTCACTTCGTGGCTTCGGAACTCGGCGCCCGCGGCCTCTTCGAAGCGGATTTCGTGCTCGACGACGCGGCCGACACCTGCGGCGCGGGCCTGCAGTCGATCGACCACGTGGCGCTCGGCCTTGCGCTCGACCAGCTCGACACCTGGGTGCTGTTCTCGCGCGCCGTGCTGGGCCTGGAGCCCGGCGAAAGCCTCGAACTGGCGGACCCTTTCGGCCTGATCCGCAGCCGCGGCGTCGCCAGCGCGAACCGCAGCGTGCGGCTGGTGCTCAACGTGTCGCTGAGCCAGCGCACCCGCACCGCGCGCGCCGTGCGCAAGAGCGGCGGCGGCGCGGTCCATCACATCGCGCTGGCATGCGAGGACATCTTCGAGACGGTGGCCCGGCTGCGCGCCAACGGCACGCGCTTCGTGCCGATCTCGGACAACTACTACGACGACCTGCCGACGCGCCTGGACATCGATGCCGCGCTGCTATCGCGCATGCGCGCGGCCGGCGTGCTGTTCGACCGCTCGGCCGCGGGCGAATACCTGCACATCTACACCGAGAGTTTCGAGCACGGCATCTTCTTCGAGATCGTGCAGCGCGTGGGCCGGTACGACGGGTATGGCGCCAGCAACGCACCGGCGCGCATGGCCTCCCAGGCGCAGGAATGAGTTCTTTCAATCACCCCATGGAGACAGACAATGTCAAGCATCACCGCGCATGAGCCGCAAGGCACGCACCAGTCCAGAAAGGCCACGGCCAGCGGCTGGATCGGATCGGCACTGGAGTACTACGACTTCTTCATCTACGCCACAGCGGCGGCGCTGATCTTCCCGCAGATCTTCTTTCCCAAGGGTGACCCGCAGATCGCGATCATCGCCTCGCTCGCGACCTACGGCGTCGGCTACGTGGCGCGTCCCATCGGCGCCTTCGTCCTGGGCCATTGGGGCGACACCCATGGCCGCAAGCACGTGCTGATCCTGTGCATGTTCCTGATGGGCTTCTCGACCGTGGCCGTCGGCTTGCTGCCGACCTACGATCAGGTCGGCCTGCTGGCCCCGACGTTGCTCGTGATCCTTCGCCTGATCCAGGGCTTCGCCGTCGCCGGCGAGATCTCCGGCGCCAGCTCGATGATTCTCGAGCACGCCCCCTTCGGCCGGCGCGGCTTCTTCGCCAGCTTCACGCTGCAAGGCGTGCAGGCCGGGCAGATCCTGGCGGCGGCCGTGTTCCTGCCGCTGGCGCACTACATGCCGGCGGAGCAGTTCAATTCGTGGGGCTGGCGCATTCCCTTCCTGCTGAGCTTCATCGTCATCGTCGTGGGCTACATCATCCGCCGCGAAGTCAGCGAGACGCCTGCCTTCGCGGAAGTCGACAAGGCCGGCCAGGTGCCCAAGGCGCCGGTCATCCAGGCCATCACCGAAAGCTGGGGCGACATGCTGCGCGTGGTCTGCTGCTCGCTCATGAATGTCATTCCCGTCGTCACCACCATCTTCGGCGCGGCCTACGCGGTGCAGCCGGGCTACGGCATCGGCTTCGAGAAGGACGTCTACCTGTGGATCCCGGTGATGGGCAACATCGTGGCGGTGATCGTGATTCCCTTCGTCGGCAACCTCGCCGACAGGATCGGCCGCAGGATTCCCATCATCGTGGGCTCGGTCGGCTCGGGCCTGCTCTCGTTCGGCTACCTCTACGCCATCAGCGTGCACAACGTGCCCATGGCCATCGTCATGTCGCTGCTGATGTGGGGCGTGGTCTACCAGGGCTACAACGCCGTGTTCCCGAGCTTCTACCCCGAGATGTTCCCCACCCGCACCCGGGTCTCGGGCATGGCCATCTCGCAGAACCTCGGCACGCTGGTGACCGCCATGCTGCCGGCGCTGTTCGTCGCGGTGGCGCCCCCCGGTGCGACCAACATCCCGATGTTGATCGGCGCCATCACGCTGGGCGTGACCGTGGTGGCGGCGATCGCCGCGTTCACCGCCCGCGAGACCTACAGGGTGCACATGAACGACCTCGGCGACGCCCGCGCGGTGCCGGTGCCCAAGCCGGAATACGACCGCATGCGCGTGCAGACGCTGTCGCAGGGCAGGCTGCCCAAGTCCCTGGCCTGACCGGGTTTCCGGTGCGCGGGGGGGACAAGACCCGTCCCGCGCGCTACGCTCGCGCCTGTTCCCACAGCCCGAGTTCGCGCACCATGCTCCTCTTCCCGATCCCGCGCCAGCCGCCCACCGGGAGCGCCGCATGCAGGCGCTGATGACCCTGATGGTCGACCACGCGCTCGCCGTGGTCTTCCTCATCACCTTCGCGGCCCGGGTCGGGCTGCCGGTTCCAGCGGCGCCCGTGCTGGTGGTGGCCGGCGGGCTGGCCGCGGTGGCGCAACCCGTGCTGCTCCTGACCATGGTCCTCGCCGCGGTGGTGGGCAATATCCTCGGCGACAGCGTCTGGTTCTACACGGGGCGCAAGTACGGCTACCGCTTCATGCGGCTGCTGTGCAAGATCTCGATCTCGCCGGACTCCTGCGTGCGCAGCAGCGAATCGTTGATCACCCGCTGGGGCGGCATGTCGCTCGTGGCGGCGAAGTTCGTGCCGGGCGTGTCGGTGGTGGCGCCGCCGATGGCGGGCGCGCTGGGCATGTCCTCGTTGCGCTTCCTGAGCTTCGAGGCCGGCGCATCGCTGTTGTGGACCGGCATCTTCCTGAGCCTGGGCTGGCTCTTTCGCGAGCAGATCCAGGCCGTGCTCGATGCGCTGGCGAATGCCGGCGGTGTCGCCACCGTCGTGCTGATGCTTGCGCTGGCGCTGACGCTGGCCGTGCGCTACTGGCGGCGGCGGGCCTTCCGGCAACTGACCGACATGCCGCGCATCACCGTCGACGAACTGCACGAACTGATGAGCGGCGACCCGCCGCCCATCGTCGTCGACGTGCGGGGCGAGGCGGCCCTGGAGCTCGACGCGCGGCGCATTCCGGGCGCCTTTCCCGTCTCGCTCGCGACGATCCAGCAGCGGCGCTCGCAGCTGCCCTGGGATGATCGGGAGCGAGACATCGTGCTCTACTGCAACTGCCCCAACGAAGGATCGGCCGCGCTGGCCGCGCGCGCGCTCGCCGCACGCGGCATGAAGCGCGCGCGGCCGCTGGCCGGCGGCCTGGAAGCCTGGGTTGCGGCGGGGCGGCCCACCACGCAGCACGGGGGCGCCGTCTCGGCGAGGCCCACCACGCCGCACGAAAGCGCCGCCTAGAGGCGATGCCCCCGCAGCCGGGCGACGCGCGCCGCTTTCAGCCTCGGATGCCAGGCGGCGCCACTTCTTCCAGCGGCTTGCGCTCCGCATTCACCGCATAGCGCAGCGCCAGAAGACCGGCCACGATCACCAGTCCGGCGCCGATCGCATAGCCGACGGCGACCGCCCCCCGGCTGCCCGTCTCGATCAGCGCGCCGAACAGCAGCGGCGCGGCGAAGCCGCCGGCGCCCGTCCCCACCGCGTAGAAGATCGAGATGGCGACGGCGCGTATTTCCAGCGGGAACACCTCGCTCACCGTGAGGTAGGCCGAACTGGCCGCCGCAGAGGCGAGAAAGAACACCGCCGACCAGCACAGGGCCTGGCTGCGCGCGTCCAGCCAGCCTTCCATGAAGGCCCAGCCCGTCAGCGCCAGGCCGACACCGGACAGCACGTAAGTCAGCGCGATCATCCGGCGCCGCCCCACATGGTCGAACAGCGGCCCGAGCAGCAGCGGCCCCAGCACGTTGCCGAGCGCGAACGGAAAGATGTAGAGCGCCACCCGGCCTTCGGGCACGCCATGGAAGCGCGTGAGCACCAGCGCGTAGGTGAAGAAGATCGCGTTGTAGAAGAAGGCCTGGGAGACCATCAGGGCCAGGGCGACCATGCTGCGCTGCGGATAGCGCCGCAGCAGCACGTGCGCGACTTCGCGCCAGTCGGGGCTCGCGCGTTCGCCGCAGGCCGTGCTGCCGATCGCGGGCCGCAGCGCGCCATGGCGCTCGCCCGCCTGCGCCTCGATCGATGCGACGATGCGCTCGGCCTCCTGCGCGCGGCCGTGCGACAGCAGCCAGCGCGGGCTCTCGGGCACGTCCCGCCGCACCAGCAGGATGGCGACGGCCAGCAGGGCGCCGAGCCCGAAGCCGGCGCGCCAGCCCCATACCGGCCCCAGCACGCGCGGGTCCAGCAGCACCAGGCTCAGCCCCGCCCCCAGGGCCGCGCCGATCCAGAAGCTGCCGTTGATCGCCAGGTTCACCCGGCCGCGCATGCGCGCCGGGACCAGCTCGTCGATGGCCGAGTTGATGGCCGCGTACTCGCCGCCGATGCCCAGGCCCGTGACGAAGCGGCACAGCGCGAAGAGGGCGAAGTTCGGCGAGAAGGCCGTGGCCAGCGTCGCGGCCGCGTAGACCGCCAGCGTGACGAGGAAGAGCTTCTTGCGGCCGAGCCGGTCGGCGAGCCGGCCGAACACCAGCGCGCCGACCACCGCGCCGCCGATGTAGAGCGAGCCCGTCCAGCCGACCTGCCCGGCGCTCAGGCCCAAGGTGTCGCTGCGCTCCAGCACGCTGCCGACCGAGCCGACCAGCGTCACCTCCAGACCGTCGAGCACCCATGCCACGCCGAGCGCGATGACCACGCGCCAGTGCCAGCGCGACCAGGGCAGGCGATCCAGGCGTGCGGGGATGTCGCTGCGCGTCAGGCTCATGCGAGCGTGCGCTCGGCCAGCGGCGGCGGCATCCATTCATAGAGCCAGGTCTCGCTGAGGGCGCGCTCGCTGCCGGAGACCGTGCCCTTGAGGTGCATGCGCAAGGTGATCGGCCCGACGAAGTCGCCGGGCACGATGTCGAACATCGCACGCACGCCCTTGACGGCATCCAGCGGCCGGGCCGAAACGATCTCGACCTCGCCGGTGGAAACCGTGATGACCGGTTCGATCTTGGCGTTGAGCACGTCGAGCCCGCTCAGCGGCCCGCCGGCGAAGTCGATCGCGAAGCGGTACGACCAGTGCGCGCGCTTCTGCCCGATCACGCCGCCCACGCCCGTGCGGGTGGCGACGCAGGTGGCGAGTGCCGGGCGAACCGGTGCATCCGTGCCCCAGTAGAGCCGGTAGCCGTACAGAAGCTCCTCGCCGCGCCGCGGCTTCCTCGCCGGATTCCAGAAGGCAACGATGTTGTCGAAGGTCTCGTTCGCCGTCGGTATCTCGACCAGTTGCACCGTGCCCTCGCCCCAGCCGCTCTTGGGCTCGACCCACAGCGAAGGCCGCCGGTCGTAGAACACGCCGTCGTCCTGGTAGTGGTCGAAGTTGCGGTCGCGCTGCAGCAGGCCGAAGCCCTTGGGATCCTTGTCGCTGAAGGCGTTGAAACTCAGCGCGGCGGGGTTCGACAGCGGGCGCCAGATCCATTCGCCGGCGCCGGTCTGCATCGACAGGCCGTCGGAGTCATGGATCTCGGGGCGCCAGTCGTCGGCCACGCGCCGGTCGTTCTCGCCGGTCTGGAACATGCTCGTGCAGGGGGCGATGCCCAGGCGCTCGATCTCCTTGCGCGGGTAGAGCGCCGCGTCGATGTCCATCAGCAGCGGCTCGCCGGGCGTGATGGCGAAACGGTAGGCGCCGGCGATGCTGGGCGAATCGAGCATCGCGTAGACGACCAGCGTGTTCGAGCCGGGCGCCGGTCTCTCGAAATAGAAGTCGGTGAAGTCCGGGAACTCCTCGTCGCGCGGCAGCGCCGTGTCCACCGCCAGGCCGCGCGCCGACAGGCCGTACTGGCCCTGTGCCCCGACGGCGCGGAAATAGCTCGCGCCCAGGAAGGCCGCGACGTCGCTCTTGAAGCCGGGCGCCACGTTGACGCGGAAGCCCGCGAAGCCAAGGTCCTTCGGCTGCTTCGCGCCGTCGAGTCCGCTCTTGCCGTAGTTGAACATCCGCGGGTCGTAGGCCAGCTCCCGGGCCCGGCCATCGGCCACGTCGAACATGCGCACCGGGCGCTTGAAGAACAGGCCCAGGTGGAACAGCCGGATCTGGAAGCGCATGTCCTGGTCGGCCCAGAGCGCGTGCTCGGGCTTGAACTGGATGGCCTGGTAACGGTCCCAGTCGAGTGCCGCCACTTCGAGCGGCAAGGCACGGCCGTGGGCCTTGTAGGGCGCATTGGCAAGATCGCGCGCCGCCTCCTTGAGCCAGGCGTAGTCGAACTTCGCGGCCTGACCGAGGGCCTGCGGGCCGGCGGCCCGCGCGGCCGCATGGGTCGGCGTCCGGGCACAGCCTGCCGTCGCCAGCGCGCCCAGGGCGCCGAGGAAACTTCGTCTCTGCATGGGAAGGCAGTCTAGGCAGGATCGCCGCCCCACGTCGTCGGACGAGCGCCTGTCCCGCGCCCTACATGGCCCAGATTCGCGGCGCGGCGCTGTTCATGCCCCACAGCTCGGCGCGCCACGCCTTCCACACCTGCCGCAGCAGGTGCATGGCCGGCTCGACCACCGGTGCGAGCGCGCGCAGCACGATGATCTCGGCGTGCGGGCTGGTGGCGCCGGCGCTCTCGCGCAGCGCGTGGGCGTCGATCAGCGCGCGCGCGGCGTCGAGCGCCGCATCGCGCCGCGCGCGCGCGATCGGCGTGCCGGCGACGAAGAAGATCGAGGCCAGGCACCGCTGCCCCGCCAGGCCGATCGGGCTTTCGAGCAGGCGCCGGTCGGCGGCGTCGATGCGCCCGCGTTCCAGCCATACCCCTGGCGCCTCGATGTGCTGCAGCAGGCTGCCGCTGTCGAAGGGCTTGCCAGCGTTCGGCAGGCCCAGTGCGCTCACGTCCCAGCCGATCAGTTCGGCGCCGTCGGCGACGCACAGGCTCAGCCGGTTCTCGGCACGGCAGCCGCTGTAGCAGATCGCCTCGAGCGGCAGCCATTCGAGCCGCGCGCCGGCGTCGAGCGTCAGCACCGAGCGCTGCAGCGCCAGCTCGCCATCCGAGCGGTAGAAGCGCGACGCGCCCGGGGTGGTGATGAGCCCATGGCTGCCGGCAGCGGCGCGCACGCGGATGTCCAGCGTGTCGCCGCCGACCAGGCCGCCGGGCGGATGCACCAGCACGTTGTGGCATACCACGTCGCCTTCGGGATAGAGGCTCTGCAGCACGCGCAGCGGGCCGTCGTGGCGGAAGCGGGCGACGCTGCGCCGGGATTCAAGCTGGTAGTCGAGTTCGAGGCGGGCGTGCCAGGGCATGGGCAGGAGTGTAGGAGGTCGTCGGAAGGTGCATCCGCCATGTCGGCGTGCCGCCTCACTGAACGGCGGTCGCCTCCACCTCCACCTTGAATCCAAAGTGGAGCGGCCCTGTCGGCACGACCGCTCGCGCTGGCCGCGAGGCCCCGGCCCACTCGCCGTAAATTCTGTCGAACAGTGGCCATTGGGCGATGTCGTCCAGGTAGACACGAACCTGTACCAGGCGGTCGACGTCCGAACCCGACGCCAGCAGGGCGGCGCGCAGATTCGCCAGCACCTGGGCTGCCTGGACCTCGAAGGCCGCATCGACCAGACGCTCACCGCCCGGCGTGATGGGCAACTGGCCCGAGATGAATACGAGCCCGCCCGCCAGGCTCGCATGGCTGTAGTGGCCGCCCGGCGTGGCAAGGGCGGGCACTGCGAGATGGATGGGGCTGGCCGCCTTGCCGGGCCGGACCATGTCATCACCATCCATGGAAACGGGTCCATGTCTGCAACGAGCCGTCGCCCAGGAGCGCGTGATATTCCGGAAACTGCGCGCCAGTGGCACAGGCATGGTTGGGCAGGATGCGCAGCCGGGTACCTGTCGGAAAACGCGCAACGATGCCGGTGTCCGCGGTGCCTTCGCGCGACAGGATGCCGTGCTCCTGGTTGGCCGCCGACAGCAGATAGCCCTCTATCGGCACCCCATCCACGGTGCACACCTGGCCATAGCCGTAGTCGCGCTGCTGCTTGGCGGTGCCCCGGTCGCGGCTCATGGCCATCCACCCGGCGTCGACGATGGCCCAGCCCTTGTCGGCCTGGTGCCCGATGACGGTGGTGAGCACGCTCAGCGCGATGTCCTCGGCGCTGCAGACGCCCACGTTGCGCATCACCAGGTCGAAGAACACGTACACGCCCGCGCGCAGTTCCGTCACGCCCTCCAGCGTTGCGGCTGCCAGGGCGGTCGGGGTGGAGCCCACGGAGACGACGGGGCACGGCAGGCCGGCGGCGCGCAGGCGCTCCGCGGCCAGCACACAGCCGGCGCGCTCCTGCTCGGCGAGGGCCGCGATGGCCTGGGGGTTGTCCAATTCGTAGCTGGACCCCGCATGCGTCAGCACGCCGGCCAGGCGCATGCCGCCTTCGTGCAGCACGCGGCCCACGTCGAGCAGGACATCTTCCGCGGGCTGGATACCGGAGCGGTGGCCGTCGGTATCGATCTCGATGAGCACCTCGAAGGCGTGCCCGTGTCCGCGACCGTAGTGGGCGATGGCATGCGCACCCTCGACGCTGTCGGTCAGGATCTGCAGTGCGCAGCCGCGCCGGCGCAGGTCCAGCGCATGGGCCAGCCGGTGCGGCGCCATGCCGACGGCGTAGAGGATGTCGGTCACGCCCTGGCCGAAGAACTGCTCGGCCTCCTTCAGCGTGGAAACCGTGATGCCCGCCGCGCCCGCGGCGCGCTGAGCGGCGACCACATCGCCGCACTTGCTGGTCTTGACGTGCGGGCGCAGGCGCACGCCCAAGGCGTCGGCGCGCTGTTGCATGCGGGCGATGTTGCGCTGCATCCGGGAGAGCGAAACGATGGCGGCGGGGGTATCGAGAGTGGCGAGGGTGTTCTCCATGGTGTTCGTTCGATTCAGTCGAGGTATTCGCCTTTGGCCTTGAGGGTCGGCACGTCGTCGCGGATGCCGCGCATGATGAGCGCGGTGACGGCGGCGGGCGTTGCATCGGCGGCCGCGGGCAGTTCCACGCCGAGGCCTTCCATCTGCTTGCGTAGCGCGGGATCGGCGACCGCGTGCTGCAAGGCGCCGGTCAGCCTCGCCAGCACGGGCTGGGGCGTTCCGCGCGGTGCGAAGAAGGCGTTCCATGAGCGCACGTCCAGCGGATAGCCGGCTTCGGTCGCCGTGCCGGTGCGGGGCAGTTGCACGAGACGCGTCCCTGACAGCACCGCGACGGCCTTGATGCGCCCGCCTGCGATCTGGGGCAGGGCGGTGGTGGTCTGATCGCACATGAAGTCGGTCTGGCCGCCCATCAGGTCGTTGACCGCCGGCGCCACGCCCTTGTAGGGCACGTGGGTGGCGTTCTGCCCGATGGAGGACAGCAACAGCACGCAGCCGTAATGGGAGATGGAGCCGACGCCGGCGCTGGCGTAGGAGGCCTTGTCCCTGTTCTTCGCCAGCCATGCGGCGAATTCGCGCAGGTTGCCGGCCGGCAGGTCGGCGCGCGCCAGCAGAAGCATGGGGGCAGCCCCCGCGGGGCCGATGGGGGCGAAATCGGCGACGGGGTCGTAGGGCAGTTTCTTGTAAAGCGCGACGTTGGCGACGTGCGTACCGATGCCCCCGAAGGCGATGGTGTATCCGTCGGCGCCGGCCTTGATGGCCTTGGTCAGGCCGATGACGCCGTTGGCGCCGGCGAGGTTCTCGATGACGATGGGCCGGCCCAGGTTTTCGGCCATCTTCTGCGAGACGGCGCGGGCCAGCGCGTCGCTGGGTCCGCCGGCGGGGAAGGGCACGATCAGCGTGACCGGGCGGGTCGGGAAAGCGGCCTGGGCGATGGCGCCCGGCGTGGTCAGCATGCAGGTGCACAGCGCGGCAAGGCCGGCGATCAGGCGAATGAAGCGTTTCATGAAGAAGTCCTGGTTCGGTGACAGTGGTCAGGAAGCGGCGGCCTGGAAGCGACGCAGCCATGGCAGCGCGTCGTCCAGCGTGGGCGATTCGACTTCCGCCGCCGGCGCGCCTGGCGGGCGGGTGAGACCGACGCGGTTGTGCCAATAGGTTCGCAGGCCGACGCTCGCGGTGCCGAACAGGTCATAGCCCGACCCAGCCACGAAGGCCGCGTCTTGCGCCTGTACGCCCAGGCGTCCCAGAGCCAGGCGGTACGGCCTGGGATCGGGCTTGTAGAAACCCGCCTCCTCGGAGGTGACGACCCCGTCCCAGTCGACGCCCAGCCGCGCAGCGGCGCGTTCGCCCAGGCGCCGCGAGCAGTTGGTCACCACGGCCAGCTTGCAATGCGGTTTCAGCGCGTGCAGAAGTTCGGCCGCGCCGCTCCAGGCGGGCAACTCGTCCCAGTGGTCGTCCAGTGCCTGCGGCGCGGCGGCGGGCAGCCCGACGGTGGCGGCGGCCTGGCGCACCAGGTCCTCGTAGGGCAGGTAGGCGCCGCAGCCATAGGTCAGCCGCAGGTATTCGGCGCGCCAGGTGCGCCCCAGCTGCTCCGAGCCGGCGGCGGCGCTCCAGAGGGTCCAGGAGTCGAGCAGCGCGGTGAGAAGGTCGAACAGCACGGCGCGGGGGTAGCGGTCGGCCGTGACGATGGGAGTCGAGGTGTTTTGCATGGCGTCGACTTTAGGCGTGACGGACCTGCTCCGTGCTTCACTCTTGGGTCATCAATGGTTAAGCTGGCGTGAATGATGCAGATAGAAGATCTCCGCCTGGCCGCCGCGCTGTTGCGCGAAAGCTCGCTCAGCGCCGCGGCGCGTTCGCTGGGCGTCACGCCTCCCGCCCTGTCGATGCGACTGCGCAAGCTCGAGGCGGCGCTCGGCCTGATGCTGGCCAACCGCACCGCGCGCAAGCTGCAGCTGACATCCGAGGGGGAGCGCTTCGGCCGCGAGGCCCATGAACTTCTGCTGAAGATCGACAGCCTGCGCGAATCGCTCCAGCGCGACGACCGGCGCTTGACCGGCACCCTGCGGGTCGCGGCGCCCTTCGGCTACGGGCGCACCCATGTCGCGCCGCTGCTGTCGCGTTTCTCGCGCCTTCATCCGGCCCTTCAGCTGCAACTCGACTTGCGCGAAACGCCCTGGCCCGACCGGCACAACTCCGACGCCGTGGTGCACGTGGGTTCGGTGCGCGATTCGTCCTGGGTGGGCCACACCCTCGCGGCCAACGACCGATGGTTGTGCGCCAGCCCCGGCTACCTGCGCGAGCACGGCACGCCGCGCGGCCCGGCGGACCTGGCTTACCACGCCTGCATCTGCATTCGCGAGAACGATGAGGATGTGACGCTGTGGCACATGCGCCCCGCGGGCAGCAGCACCCGCAAGAGCGAGACGCTGCGAATCAACCCGGCCTTCGTCACCAACGACGGCGGCGTGGCGCGGCAATGGGCCGAGGACGGCATGGGTATCGTGCTGCGCTCGCAATGGGATGCCGCGGAAGCGGTGGCTGCGGGGCGCCTGGAGCGAGTGATGGCGGACTGGGCATTCGGCACCGCGCCGATCGTTGTGCTGGTACCGAATCGCAAGGGACGAAGCGCGCGGGCGCACGCCTTGGTCAGCTTCCTGGTGGAGGCGACGCGCGAATAGCGCGAGCTCCGGGAGGAAGCGCCTGGCCCCGGCCACGGGCCACGGCCGCTCGGAACTTGCCTCGCGGCTCGCCCAGGGGCCCTCTCGTTAGATAAGCCAAATCTATTGAATTGTTCCAATCAATAGATGTAAGAAGATATAAGCATTCCAATGTGCCGGGCAAGCTGCGGCGCGTCGCCGCGGTCACATACCGGAGGGATCGGCGTGCGCGCCAAGGACTTGAGCAAACGAATGGGGCACGGCGCATGGGCTGGCCAGGCGCAGGTTCCGGACCTCGGCGTCATGGACATTCACGCCGGGCTGCAGGTGCTGGTCATCAATCTCGATCGCTCGCCCGACCGCCTGGCCGTGATGCGGCAACGGCTGTCTCGCACGGGCCTGCCTTGGAGGCGCGTGACCGCGGTGGATGGGCATGCGCTGGACCTCCCGGCCTGTGCCGAACTGGACATCAAGGGCTATCAACGCCGCCACGGAAAGGCCCTCAACCCGGCCGAGGCAGGTTGCTACTTCCCGCATATCGAAGCCTTGCGCCAGTTTCTCGCGGGCCCCTGCGCCCATGCGCTGGTGCTGGAGGACGATGCCGACTTTCCCTTCGATTTCTCGTTGCTGCTGCGGCGCCTGATGGCCGTGGAGCATCTGTGGGACATCGTCAAGCTGTCGAGCTTCCACTCCGGCACGCCGGTGCGCATTGCGGACCTGAATCCGCCTCATGCGCTGGCGATTCCGTTGTCGCGGCACATGAATGCCAACAGCCTGCTGTTCAACCGGCGTGCCGCGCAGGTGCTGCTCGAACGGCTGCTGCCGATGCGCCTGCCCTATGACCACGCGCTGGAGCGTGCGTGGCTCTATGGGCTCCGGCTGCGCGTGGTCACGCCGTCGCCCTGCCCGTCGAGCACGGGCCTGGCCAGCACCATCTGCGACCACCGGTTGGCCAGGGCTTTCAAGTTCCCCTTGTACAGGCGCATGCTGGCCATGCTTTTTCGCCTTCACACCGAGCTGTTGCGCGTGGCTTTCGGTTTGGCCCACGTACTGCGTGCCAGGGTTCTCCGGTTGCGTTGAGCAGCCGCGCGATGCGTGTATCGTGCTGAGCCCATGCAGTTCCGCGTCGACGAAGAGATCACTTTCCGCAAGCTGGAGATCCTGCTGGCCTTCATGGAGACCGGCAATCTCGCGCGCGCGGCCGAGCGGCTCGACACCAGCGCCGTCAGCGTGCACCGCGCGCTGCACTCGCTGGAGGTCGGCGTGCGCTGCGCCCTGTTCCGGCTCGAAGGCCGCAACCTTCATCCCACCGAGGCGGCGCGCGCATTGGCCGACGTGGCGCGCGAGGTCTTGCGCACCATGAGCGAGGGCGTGCGCATCACGCGCGAGGTGGCGGGCTACTCGGCCGACCGCATCCGGATCGGTTCGCTCTACTCGCTGACGATCCGCACCGTGCCGACGCTCGTGATCGGCCTGAAGGTGCGCAAGCCCGAACTGCACGCCGAACTGGTTCTCGGCTCCAACGCGGACCTGCTGCTGAAGCTGCGCGACGGTGCGATCGACGCGGCGCTGATGGCGATTCCCGAGGCCGCGGGCGACGTCGAATCGGAGCCGCTGTTCGAAGACGACATCTATTTCGCCGCGCCGGCGGGCTCGCGCTACGCGGGGCTGCAGGAGATCGACCTGAGCGCCTGCGCCGACGAGCGCTTCGTCAGCCTGGGCGAGGGCTTCGCCACCTACAACGGCTTCGTGGAAGCCTTCCGCGTCGCCAGCTTCACGCCCAACGTGGTGATGAAGACCGGCGACATCTTCTCGCTGATGAACCTGGTGAGCGGTGGCATCGGCTGCACGCTGCTGCCGGGCCGCGTGCGGGATGCCTTCGGGCACAAGGTGCAGTTGATACCGCTGCAAACCCGCTACCTGATGCGCCAGACCATCGGCCTGAGCTTCCTGCGCACGCGCGAGCGCGACCCCAACCTGCTGGCGCTCCTGGCTGTCTGCCGCGGCGCCAAGGCCGAGTTGGCCTGAGCGTCGCCGCTGGGGAGGCGATCAGGGTAAACCCCCGATCGTTCCACGCGGCGTAAGCGTCGCCGCGGGCCCGTGATTGATCGAGAGGGGCAGGCCGGACACCATCGGTCTCCAGAAGCAGCGCTCTTCGTGCGCTCTCACCCGGAGACAGACCCATGATCATTTTCGGTACCGCACTCCTGGCCTTGTGCCATCTGCTGGGCATCTTCATCGGCGACCTGCTCGGGCAGGCGCTGGGCGTGAAGACCAATGTCGGCGGCGTCGGCATCGCCATGCTGCTGCTCATCTTCGCGCGCCTCTACATGCAGAAGAAGAACATGCTGCCCAAGCTGACCGAACTCGGCGTCGAGTACTGGGGCGCCATGTACATCCCGGTGGTGGTCGCCATGGCGGCGCAGCAGGACATGGTCTCGGCCCTGCGCGGCGGACCTGTGGCCCTGCTGTCGGCCGTGGCGGCGGTTGCGGTCTGCGCCGTGGTCATCTCCCTGATCAACCGCGCCGAGCGCCCGGCGCCCGACGAAGCGGCGGCCGAGCCGCTGCTCCACGACAACCCCCTTCTCGCCGACGCGGAGTGACACCATGCTCGAAATCCTCGAAAAAGCCGCCCTTCAGAATGGCCTGGTCACGGCCTTCGCCGTGGTCGGCTTCATCGTCCTGCTGTCGGGCCAGATCTCGCGCCGGCTCACCTTCGGCCGCGTCCACGGCTCCGCCATCGCGATCGTGATCGGGCTGGCCCTGGCCTACTGGGGCGGCACCCAGACCGGGGGCCACAAGGGCCTGGCCGACATGTCGCTGTTCGGCGGCATCGGCCTCATGGGCGGGGCCATGCTGCGCGACTTCGCCATCGTCGCCACCGCCTTCGAGGTGCAGGCCACCGAGGCGCGCAAGGCGGGCCTGGTCGGCGTCGTCTCCCTGCTGCTGGGCACGCTGCTGCCCTTCATCGTCGGCGCGGCGATCGCGTGGAGCTTCGGCTACTCGGATGCCGTGAGCATGACGACCATCGGCGCCGGCGCGGTCACTTACATCGTCGGCCCGGTCACGGGCGCGGCCATCGGCGCGAGCCCCGACGTGATGGCGCTGAGCATCGCGACCGGGCTGGTCAAGGCCATCATCGTGATGGTCGGCACGCCCATCGCGGCGCGCTTCCTGCGGCTGAAGACGCCGCGCTCGGCGATGGTCTTCGGCGGCCTCGCCGGGACGGTGAGCGGCGTGTCCGCCGGGCTCGCCGCCACCGACCGCAAGCTGGTGCCCTACGGCGCGCTGGTCGCCACCTTCCACACCGGCCTGGGCTGCCTGCTCGGGCCCTCGCTCCTGTTTTTCGCCACCAGGGCACTGGTGGGTTGAGGCACGAACCATGGACCGCATGAACTGGAACACCCGCAGCGACAACCGTGGCGAGCGCCTGGCGCGCGCGGCGCAGGCCCTGGGCACCCAACTTGCCGGCAAGCGGGTGGCCGCCGAGGCGATCGGCCGTCTGCTCGAAGCCGTGCTGGAGCCCGGCGACCGCGTCTGCCTGGAGGGCAACAACCAGAAGCAGGCCGACTTCCTGGCGCGCGCGCTGGTGGGGGTGGACCCGGCACGGGTGCACGGCCTGCACATGGTGCAGTCGGTGCTGGCGCTGCCGGAGCATCTGGACATCTTCGAGAACGGCGTCGCCGCCCGGCTGGATTTCAGCTTCTCCGGCCCGCAGGGCGCGCGGCTGGCAAAGCTGGTGTCGGCCGGGCGCATCGAGATCGGCGCGATCCACACCTACCTGGAGCTGTTCGCGCGCTACTTCGTCGACCTGACGCCGCGCGTGGCACTGGTGGCCGCGCAGGCGGCCGACGCCGAAGGCAACCTCTACACCGGTCCCAACACCGAGGACACGCCGGCCATCGTCGAGGCCACCGCCTTCTCGGGCGGCATCGTGATCGCCCAGGTCAACGAACTGGTGGACGGCCGCA
Organism: Variovorax sp. 01T432; assembly: GCF_056398605.1. Taxonomy (NCBI): domain Bacteria; kingdom Pseudomonadati; phylum Pseudomonadota; class Betaproteobacteria; order Burkholderiales; family Comamonadaceae; genus Variovorax; species Variovorax sp. 01T432. The sequence continues at coordinate 131,099 of NZ_JBFTPS010000002.1, read as the reverse complement.
CGACGACCCTGCCGCGCATCGACATCCCGGCCGACTGGGTGAGCTTCGTCGTCAAGGCGCCGCGGCCCCATGTGATCGAGCCGCTGTTCACGCGCGACCCGGCGCAGATCAGCGAGATCCAGGTGCTGATGGCGATGATGGCGATCAAGGGCATCTACGCGGAATACGGCGTGCAGCGGCTCAACCACGGCATCGGCTTCGACACCGCGGCCATCGAGCTGCTGCTGCCCACCTACGCCGAGTCGCTGGGCCTGAAGGGCAGGATCTGCAAGCACTGGGCGCTCAATCCGCATCCGGCGCTGATCCCGGCCATCGAGGCGGGCTGGGTGGAATCGGTGCATTCCTTCGGCTCCGAACTGGGCATGGAGGCGTACGTGCGCGCGCGCTCCGACGTGTTCTTCACCGGGCCCGACGGCGCGCTGCGCAGCAACCGCGCCTTCTGCCAGGCGGCGGGCCACTATGCCTGCGACCTCTTCATCGGCTCGACCCTGCAGATCGACCTCGACGGCAACAGCTCCACCGCGACACTGGGCCGCATCTCCGGCTTCGGCGGCGCGCCCAACATGGGGGCCGACGCGCGCGGCCGGCGTCATGCCAGTCCCGCCTGGCTCAAGGCCGGCCAGGAGTCGCGCGCCGGCAGGAGCGGCGCCGCCGGCACGCCGCGCGGGCAGAAGCTGGTGGTGCAGATGGTCGAGACCTTCCGCGAGCACATGCAGCCGGCCTTCGTCGACCGGCTCGATGCCTGGCAGCTCGCGGAGCAGTCCGGCATGGAACTGCCGCCGATCATGATCTACGGCGACGACGTCAGCCACATCCTCACTGAGGAAGGCATCGCCAACCTGCTGCTGTGCCGCAGCGATGCCGAGCGCGAGCAGGCGATCCGCGGCGTCGCGGGCTACACGGCGATCGGGCTCGCCCGCGACCGGCGCGCGGTGGAGAACCTGCGCGACCGCGGCGTCATCCGGCGCCCGCAGGATCTGGGCATCGACCCCCGCGACGCCACCCGCAACCTGCTGGCGGCACGCAGCATGCGCGACCTGGTGCGTGCCTCGGGCGGGCTGTACCAGCCGCCGGAACGTTTCAGAAACTGGTAGGAGCCGAACACCATGAGCATTCCAGCAGGGCTCGAGACCCTCGACTTTTCCTTTCCCGGCCGGCAGGCCGCGGGCCGCTTCGCGCCGGTGCTCGTCGGCGTGGTCGGCTCGGGCAATCTCGAAGTGATGCTCGAAGCCGCCGCCGGCAATGCCTGCGCGGTGCGTGTGGAGACCTCGGCGCGCGGCTTCGAGCCGATCTGGCAGGCCGTGCTGGGCGATTTCCACGCCCGCCACCCGCTCGGCGGCGTGCGCATCTCGATCAACGACATGGGCGCCACGCCCGCGGTGGTGAGCCTGCGGCTCGACCAGGCCGTGGCGGCGCTCGCGGGAGCACGGCCATGATCGTCAGCTATGCCGAATGCACGGCGCGCGAGCGCCTGGCCCAGGTGCTGGATGCGGGCAGTTTCCACGAATGGCTGCCGCCGGCCGAGCGGCTGACCAGCCCGCACCTGGCGCAACTCGGCGTGCCGTCCGCCTTCGACGACGGCGTGGCGATCGGCCGGGCCATGCTGGGCGGCCGCGGCGTGTTCGCGGCCGCCCAGGAGGGCGCCTTCATGGGCGGCGGCGTCGGCGAGGTGCATGGCGCCAAGCTGGTCGGCCTGCTGCGGCGCGCGCTGCGCGACCGGCCGGCGGCCGTGCTGCTGCTGGCCGAATCGGGCGGCGTGCGGCTGCACGAGGCCAACGCCGGCCTCATCGCGGTGTCGGAGGTGATGCGCGCCGTGCTCGACGCGCGCGCGGCCGGCATCCCGGTCATCGTGCTGATCGGCGGGGCCAACGGCTGCTTCGGCGGCATGGGCATCGTGGCGCGTTGCGCCGACCACATCGTGATGAGCGATGTCGGCCGGCTGGCGATGTCCGGGCCCGAGGTGATCGAGGCCTCGCATGGCGTGGAGGAATTCGATTCGCGCGACCGCGCGCTGGTCTGGCGCACCACCGGCGGCAAGCACCGCTGGCTCACCGGCGACTGCGACGTGCTGGTGGAAGACGACGTGCGCGCCTTTCGCGACGCCGCCATCGCCGCGCTCGGCGCCGCCCGCCCGGTGACGCTGGATGCGCTGGAGGCCGAGCATGCGCTGCTCGATGCGCGCCTGCGCGAACTGCCGCCCGCCAGCGCCGCTGGCGACGATGCCGTGGCGGTGTGGCGGCGCCTGGGCGTGCCCGACGCGGCGCGCGTGCCCGACATGGACGTGGCGGCGCTGCACGCGCTGCGCGCGGCCTGAACCTCGACCCCGGACCCGGAGAAACGACATGGAATGGAACACCCTCGCCACGCAGCTGTTCGGCGCCGACCACGGCATCGCCATCGACGGCGATTTCCTGCACGGCACGGCGCTGCTGGACGGCCGACCGCTCAGCGTCGTCGGCACCACCCACCACGCCCCGATCGGCGTCGCGATGGCATTGGCGCAGGCACGCGTGGTGCTGGACACGGTGGCGCGGCATCCGGGCCGCCCGATCCTGCTGCTGATCGATACACAAGGGCAGCAGCTGCGGCGGCGCGACGAACTGCTGGGCATCAACCGCGCGATGGCGCACCTGGGCACCGCCATCGACCTGGCGCGCCGACGCGGCCATCGCGTCATCGGGCTGGTGTACGACCAGGCGCTTTCGGGCGGTTTCATCACCTCCGGCCTGATCGCCGATGCCTGCTACGCCCTGCCCGAGGCCGAGATCCGCGTGATGCGCATCCCCGCGATGGCGCGGGTGACCAAGCTGTCCGAGGAACTGCTGGCGGCGATGTCGGAATCGAATCCGGTCTTCGCGCCCGGGGTCGGCAACTACGTGGCGATGGGCGGCGTGCGCGCGCTCTGGCGGGATGACCTGTCGGCCGCCCTGCGCCAGGCACTGGCCGACAGCCCGACCGATGACCGGCGGGCGCTCGACGGCGCGGCGCGCGGGGGGCGCCGCCTGGCGGCCGCGGTGGCGCAGCGCGTGCTCGACGCGGCCTGATGGGGGAGGGCATGGTGGTCCCGCTGCGCCGACATCAACTGGCTCACCTTTGCGCCGACGCGTGGACGCAGGTGCTGGCGCGCGAATGGGACGCCGAGGCGCGAGCCTGCCTCGACCATTGGGCCTCGCACCGGCTGCCGCTCGTCGTGACGCGTCAGGCCGCGACCGGCGATGCGGCCGGCATCGCGCTCGGCTTGCCCGCGCCCACGGCGTGGGGCCGGCGGCGCCTGGCGCTGCAGGTGCCGCGCACCGCGATCGTCTGCTTCGGCGAGTTCCCGCGTGCGGCGCAGGTGCGCTCCTTGCTGCCGCGCCATGCGCAGCCGGCATGGCGCGCATTGACGGCGTCGCTGGCGGCCTGCCGCGCGCCGGCGCGCGTGTACGGCAGCCATGGCTGGCAGCAGCTGAGCGGCCTGCGTTATCTGCGTCCGGGCTCCGACGTCGACCTGTGGATCGCGGTCGACGATGCCGCGCACGCGGACACCGTGGCGTCCCTGCTCCAGGGCTTCGCGGCGCGGCGGCCCCGGCTCGACGGCGAGCTGGTGTTCGACGACGGCAGCGCGGTCCACTGGCGCGAATGGCTGGCCTGGCGCTCCGGGCAGGCCCACGGCGTGCTGGTGAAGCGCTTGAACGGCGCGGCGCTGGCGAGCCAGCCCTTCGTGCCCGAACGGATGGGCGCCATGGCGCTGGCCGCATGAACGCCCTGCGTGCCCCTGCGGTTTCCGACACGCCGCTCACCCCGCACGAGATCGGCCGCGCCGCGACGCTGGCGCTTCACGACGAACTCGCGCTGGCGCCCAAGCCCGGATTGGTCTCTTTTGTCGACAATGGCAGCCACGACGACATGGACGCCCACACCTTCATGCGCAGCCTGTTCTCGCTGCGCCACTACTTCGCGCGGATCGCCGCCCTCGGGGAGGCGCGTGCGTCCTTCGACGCGCTGGAGGCCTGCGGCGTGGCCGCCGAGGCGCGCATGCGCGAGGCCACCGGCGGCGTCAACACCCATCGCGGGGCGATCTTCATGCTGGGCCTGCTGTGCGCGGCAGCCGGCGCGGCCCGGCACGAGGGCGAGCCGATGCAGCCCGATGCGCTGCGCGCCACACTGCAAGGGCATTGGGGCGCGGCGCTGCGGGCCCGCAGCCGGCGTGTCTCGACCTTGCCCGGCGGCATTGCGGCGCGTCGCCATGGCCTGCGCAGCGCCTCGCAAGAGGCGGCCCTGGGGTTCCCGGCGCTGTTCGAAACGGCAGTGCCCGCGCTCGCCGGCGCGCTGCGCCGCGGCCTCGATGCGCAGCGGGCGCGCGTCGACACGTTGTTCGCCGTCATGGCGGTGCTCGAAGACAGCAACCTGGCGCACCGCGGCGGCATGGCGGGCCTGCATCACGCCCGGCATCAGGCGCGCCGTTTCCTCGCGCAGGGCGGGGCGGGGCGCCCTGGCGGTCTCGATGCCGCGCGCGCCATCCACCACGATTTCGTCGCCAGGCGCCTCTCGCCCGGCGGCGCGGCGGACACCCTGGCGGCGGCCTGCTTCCTGCGGCGCCTCTGCGCGGCGGGAAGGCTTGAATCATGAGTCTGGCGTTGCTCTTCTCCGGCCAGGGCATGCAGCATCCCGCGATGCTGCCCTGGCTGGCGCAGGACGATACCGTGCTCGCCGTCGAGCACGTACTGGGCGCCGACTGGCGCGGGCGGCTGGCGGACGGCGAGTGGGCCGGCCGCAATGCCGTCGCGCAGCCCTTGCTGACAGGACTGTCCCTGGCCGCATGGAACCAGCTCGCGCCGCTGCTGCCCACCCCGGCGGCACTGGCGGGCTACAGCATCGGCGAAATTGCCGCGTGCGCGGCCGCCGGCGTCTACGACAACATCAGCGCGATCAAGCTGGCGCAGCGGCGCGCCGCGCTGATGGATGCGGGCGGCCAGACCCATCCCACGGGCCTGCTCGGCATCGGTGGCCTCGCAGCGCCGCTGCTGGCGCGCCTGTGCACCGACTTCAACCTGGCCATCGCGATCCGCAACGACATCGACAGCGTCGTGGTCGGCGGCCTGCGGGCGGTGCTGCCGGCGGCGGCGGAGGCCGCGCAGCGCCAGGGCGCGCGGGTCACCGTGCTCAATGTGCGGATCGCGTCCCACACGGCCTGGATGGCCGATGCGGCGCGCGGCTTCGCCCAGTGGATGGAACCCTTGCCCTTCGAAGTGCCGCAAGCGGCCTTGTTCAGCAACGTCGCCGGCCGGGTGACGAGCGTGCCGGCCATCAAGGATGCGCTCGCGGGCCAGATCGATCACACCGTGCGCTGGGACGAGTGCATGGAGAGCATCGTCGCCCGGCGCGTGCGCTGCGTGCTCGAGATCGGACCGGGCCACGCGCTGGCCCACATGTGGACGCGTCACTATCCGCGGATACCGGCGCGCTCGGTGGATGAGTTCCGAAGCACGCAGGCGATCGTGGATTGGGTGGGCCGCTGGTCGGAGTGAGGGCGCCCCGGGGGCGGCGCGCCCTGCGCGGAACTCAGGCCGCCCAGCCCCCGACGTGCGCCGCGCCGGCTTCGTCGATCAGCGCTGGCCCGATGCATTCGATGGCGTGCGGCGAGGCGCGGAACACGTCGCGGCAGGACAGCGCCACGTCGCGCTGGTCGGCGCGGTCGCCGCGGAACACGCGCAGCCTCTCGGCGTCGATGCCGTACACCACCCGGCGGATGTTGGACCAGAAGATCGCGCCGGCGCACATCACGCAGGGCTCGCCCGAAGCGTAGATCGTGGCGCCGGCCAGTTCGTCGCGCGGCAGCCTGCGCTCGCCCAGCGCGCGCAGGGCGTTGATCTCGGCATGGCCCGTGACGTCTCCGGTCTCGGCCGTGTTGCAGTAGGCCTCGGCCAGCACCTCGCCAGCGGCGGAGACCACGACGGCGCCGAAGGGCCGGTTGCCTTCGCGCCGCGCCAGGTGCGACCACACGATCGCCTTGCGGAGGTAGCGGCTGTCGCGGTCGTCGAGTTCGTTTTCTTCGGGCAGGGGGGTGAAGCTCATGTCTTATGCTACTTTCGAATCCTGGCGCGCAATTTGCATGCCGAGTTCCGCGGAGTAGAAGCGTTCAGCCCGGTGCCCGCCGATTCCGGCAAGCGGACCCGTGGTGGGAAATTGCTCTTTCATCGTGTCCCCACGCCTTCGAAGGAGTCATTCTCATGCTCGTCACGCAGCAACCCGTGTTCCGCAAGTTCTGGCATGCCGTGATGCCGCTCGCCGACCTGCAGCAGGGGCCCCGGCCCTTCACGCTGCTGGGCGAGAACATCGTTCTCTTCCTGGATGCCGAAGGCCGGCCCGCCGCACTGCGCGACCGCTGCTGCCACCGCACCGCCCGGCTATCCAAGGGCTGGTGCGTGGACGCCGACGGCAAGGCCTGCGGGCAGGGCGCCATCCAGTGCGGCTACCACGGCTGGACCTACGACCGCGAGGGCCGGGTGGTGCGCATTCCGCAGTACGAGGCCGGGCGCCCGATCCCGCCCGACTACCGCACGGCCGCCTACCACTGCACCGCGCGCTACGGCTACGCCTGGGTCGCCCTGGAGGAGCCGATCGGCGGCATCCCGGAGATCCCCGAGTTCGCGGACCCGGCCTACCGCACCATCCATCAGTTCTACGAGGAGTGGCGAACCAGCCCGATGCGCGCGCTGGAGAACTCCTTCGACAACTCGCACTTCTCCTTCGTGCACCGCGCGACCTTCGGCGTGGCCGCGAGCCCGAAGCCGAGCAGGTACGAGCTGGTGGAGAACGAGAGCGGCTTCCATGCGGAGACCGTGATCGAGGCGGTGAACCCGGAGAAGTTCCATGCCATCAGCGGGGTGAGCGAGCCCATCACCACGCGCCACATGCGCAACGCCTATTTCCTGCCCTTCTCGCGCCGGCTCGACATCGAATACCCCTCGGGCATCCGCCACATCATCATCAACTGCTTCACGCCCATCGACGACGGGCGCATGCAGCTGTGCCAATGGCTGTTCCGCAACGACAGCGAGGCGGACTGCCCGGCCCGGATGCTGATCGACTTCGACGAGCAGATCACGCGTGAGGACAAGGACATCCTCGAATCGACGGACCCCGACGCGCTGGTCGACACGCGGCGGCGGGGCGTCGAGTACTCGATGGAGTCGGACCGGCATGCTGATCCGCAAGCACCTGATGCAGCTGCTGGCCAGGCATGGGGAGGTGGAGGTGCATCGCACCCGGAGCCTGGCGAGCGCGGCGCGTGTCGAGGGTTGACCGAGCGGCGCCTTCAGCACGGATGGCCGCTCCGGTGCGCCATCGCATCTGCGGCTAACATCCTCGCCCAACCGCAGGAGCTTTCCCATGGCGACTCGAGGATTCACCGGCCGCCGCCCGACGGCAGCTTTTGCCCGGCGCCTGCCGCCGGGCCAGTTCGAGACCGATGACTTTCCGGTGCTCGCCAAGGGCCCGACGCCGCGCGTCGATCTCGCGACCTGGCGCTTCACTCTCAGCGACGGGCCCCGACCGCTCGCGAGCTGGAGCTGGCCCGAGTTCGAGGCGCTGCCGCGCACGGTCTGGCAGGGCGACATCCATTGCGTCACGACCTGGTCGAAATTCGACACCACCTGGGAAGGCGTGAGCATCGACGACCTGCTGGCCGCCGCCGGCATCGCGCCGCCCACGGCCTACCTGTTCGCGCTCTCGCATGACGACTACGACACCAACGTGCCGGTGGCCGACCTCCTCGGCGGCCGCGCGATGATCGCCACGCGCTTCGGCGGCGCCCCGCTCACGGCCGAGCACGGCGGCCCGGCGCGGCTCCTGGTGCCGCATCTCTACTTCTGGAAGAGCGCCAAGTGGATCAAGGGCCTGCGCTTCACCGCGCGCGACGAGGCCGGCTTCTGGGAGCTGCGCGGCTACCACATGTACGGCGACCCCTGGCGCCAGCAGCGCTACTCGGACGACCCGTGAGCGCGCCGGCAGCAGGGGCGGCCAGCCCCTGGCGCGACGCCGTCATCAGCCGCATCGAGCAGGCCACGCCGCGCATCAAGCGCTTCTTCCTGGATGCGCCGCTCGCGCCGCACATCGCGGGCCAGCACGTCGACGTGCGCCTGACCGCGCCCGACGGCTACGAGGCCAGGCGCAGCTACTCGATCGCCTCGGCGCCGGGCGCGCCGCAACTGGAGCTGATCATCGAGCGGCTGGACGACGGCGAGGTCTCGCCCTTCTTCCATGACGTGGCCCAGGTCGGCGACACCATCGAGGTGCGCGGCCCGCTGGGCGGCCATTTCATCTGGTCGGCGGCGGCGGGCGGGCCCTTGCTGCTGGTGGCCGGCGGCTCCGGCATCGCGCCGCTGATGGCGATGGTGCGCGGCTGGGCCGCGCAGGGCGCGGCGATGCCCGCGCTGCTGGTCTGCTCGGCGCGCACCGCGCGGGAGCTGGTCTTCCACGACGAACTGCTGGCGCTGCAGGCGCGCGAACCGGGCTTCGACTTCGTGGCGGTGACCACGCGCGAGGCGGCGCGGCGTGCCGGCGACCTCGACCGCCGCCTGGACGCGGCGGCGTTGCGCGAATTGCTGGCGCGCTGGGGCCATGCGCCGCGCCACGTCTACGTGTGCGGCGCCAACCCCTTCGTCGAAGCCGTGGCCGGCGGCCTGGTGGATGCGGGCATTGCGCCCGCCTTCATCCGCACCGAGCGCTATGGCGGCGGCGACTGATTTTTTTCTCCCTTCCACAAAGGAAACTTCCATGAGCATCACGGTCCGACGCGAGAGCACCGGCGCAACCAAGCACATCGTCAAGATCCGGGCACACGAGTTCGCGGTCGATGCCTCGCCCGACGGCGGCGGCAAGGATGCGGGCCCCACGCCGCACGACCTCTACGATGCCTCGCTCGCCGCCTGCAAGGCATTGACCATGCTGATCTACGCCCAGCGCAAGAACATGCCGGTCGAGGACATCGAGGTCACGGTGGACCGCGACGACAGCGAGGAACGCAAGGGCACCTACCGGCTCAGGTCCACGCTGCGCGTGACGGGCGAGCTGAGCGAGGCGCAGCGCGCCGAGCTGCTGCGCGTGGCGGGCAAGTGCCCGGTGCACCGGCTGATGACGGAGGTCAAGACGGAGATCGAGACCGGCTGGGCCTGAGGGCGCGGGCGCCCCGGCGCTAGTGGAAGAACAGCAGCCGCGTCACGAAGGTATGCCCGGCTTCCGCCGCCATCAGCCCGACCAGCACCAGCAGACACAGCGGCGGCACCAGGATGGCATAGACCAGCGCCAGCCGCTCCCAGGCCATGTGCATGAAGACCGAGACGATCAGGCCGGCCTTCAGCAGCATGAAGAGAATGATCAGGCCCCAGCGCAGGTAGCCCTGGAGGTGCAGGTAGTCGACCAGGTACGACATCGTGCTGAGCACGAACAGCAGCCCCCAGATCTTGAGGTAGAGGCTGATCGGATGTTGCTGGCCGGTGCCGGGGTTCATGGTCATCACCTCACCAGAGATAGAACAGCGCAAAGATGAACACCCACACCAGGTCGACGAAGTGCCAGTACAGCCCGGCGATCTCGACGATCTGGTAGTTGCCGCTCTTCTCGTAGTCGCCGCGCAGCAGCTTGAATGCCACGGTCAGCAGGTAGACCACGCCGGCCGAGACGTGCAGGCCGTGGAAGCCGGTGATCATGAAGAAGGTCGAGCCGAACTGCGCCGCGCCCATCGGGTTGCCCCAGGGCCGCACGCCTTCATCCAGGATCAGCTTGGACCACTCGAAGGCCTGCATGCCGACGAAGAGTTCGCCGCAGGTGGCCGTCACGATCATCAGCGTGGCGGCGTTGACGCGGTCGTGCCGGTAGGCGAAATTGACCGCCATGGCCATCGTGCCGCTGCTGCTGATGAGCACGAAGGTCATGATCGCGATCAACAGCAGCGGGACGTCGGCGCCGCCCACGTGCAGCCCGAACACCTCGCTCGGGTTGGGCCAGGGCGCGGTGGTCGACACCCGCACCGTCATGTAGCCGGTGAGGAAGCAGCTGAAGACGAAGGTGTCGCTCAGCAGGAAGATCCACATCATCGCCTTGCCCCACGCCACGTGGAAGGCCTCGCGGTCGGACGACCAGTCGGCGACCAGTCCGCGCAGGCCCGCCGGCGCGGCCGCGGGGCCGGCGGAAGCAAGAGGCAGGGAGGCGGTGGTGTCCATGGCGTGCTCCCTTCAGGCCGTGCCGCAGATGAAGCGTGCCACTTCCGGCGTCAGCCAGCCCAGCGTGGCGAACAGCAGCAGCCACACCGCCAGCATGAAGTGCCAGTAGCGCGCGCACAGCGCGATGCGCCAGGCGACCGCCGCCGGGCCGATGTCGGGGCGCCAGGCGGCGCGGGCCGTCCACGACCAGGCGACGAGGCCGCCCGCCAGGTGCAGGCCGTGCATGGCCGTCAGCAGGTAGAAGAAGCTGCCCGCCGGATTGCCGGCCGGCAGCACCCGCGCGGCCAGCAGCGCCTGCCAGGCCCACAGCTGCACGCCGAGGAAGGCGAGGGCGCAGAGGCCGCCGGCCATCAGCAGGCGGCGCGCGCTGTCCGCGCTGGCGCCGCGCGCCGCCGCGCCGGCGCGCTGCAGCGTCACGCTGCCGGCCACCAGCAGGGCGGAGCTGAGCCAGAGCTGCCAGGGCAGCGCGAGCGTCACGGCGTCGTCGCCGCTCATGCGCAGGAGGTACGCCATGCCGAAGAGCGAGAACAGGACGCTGGCCACGCCGATGAACACCCACAGGCCGATGCTGGCCGCGCTCGCGCGATCGTCGCCGAGGCGGCCGGACGCGCCGGTGGCGCGCAGGGCGGCGCTGGTGTTCATGCCGTGGCTCCCCGTGCACCGCCTTCGCCGCCATGCGGCGCGGGCTCGATGCCGCCGGCCTCGGGCGGCGCGTTCTGCGGGATGAAGTCCTGGGCCGCGCCCGGCACGCTGTACGCGTAGGCCCAGCGATAGACCACCGGCAATTGCGGACCCCAGTTGCCGTGGCGCGGCGGCGTCGCCGGTGTCTGCCATTCCAGCGAGGCGGCGCGCCAGGGGTTGGGGTCGGCCCGCGGGCCGCGGAATGCGCTCCAGACCAGGTTGTAGACGAAGAGCAGCTGCGCCGCGCCGACGATCAGCGCCACCACGGTGATGAAGGTGTTCAGCGTGAAGGCCGAGGGCGGGATGAACTGGTAGTTCTCGAAGTTGTAGTAGCGCCGCGGCATGCCCAGCACGCCCAGGTAGTGCATGGGGAAATAGATCAGGTAGGTGCCCAGGAAGGTGATCCAGAAATGCAGCTGCCCGATCCGGTCGTCCAGCATGCGGCCGCTGACCTTGGGGAACCAGTGGTAGATGCCGCCGAAGACCACCAGCAGCGGCGCCACGCCCATCACCATGTGGAAGTGGGCCACCACGAAGTAGGTGCCCGACAGCGGAATGTCCACGCTCACGTTGCCGAGGAACAGCCCCGTCAGCCCGCCGATCAGGAAGGTGCAGACGAAGGCCAGCGCGAAGAGCATCGGCACCGTCAGGTGGATGTCGCCGCGCCACAGCGTCAGCAGCCAGTTGTAGACCTTGATCGCGGTCGGCACGGCGATGATCAGCGTGGTGGTCGCGAAGAAGAAGCCGAAGTACGGGTTCATCCCGCTCACGAACATGTGGTGCGCCCACACCACCACGCTGAGTCCGCCGATGGCCACGATGGCCCACACCATCATCCGGTAGCCGAAGATGCTCTTGCGCGCGTGCACGCTGATCAGGTCGGAGACGATGCCGAAGGCCGGCAGCGCCACGATGTAGACCTCGGGATGGCCGAAGAACCAGAACAGGTGCTGGAACAGCAGCGGGCTGCCGCCCTTGTAGCCGGTCACCTGGCCCATCGACACCAGCGCCGGCATGAAGAAGCTGGTGCCCAGCGTGCGGTCGAGCAGCAGCATCACGCCGCTGACGAACAGGGCCGGAAAGCCCAGCAGCGCGAGGATGGTGGCCACGAAGATGCCCCACACGGTCAGCGGCATGCGCAGCAGCGTCATGCCCTGGCAGCGCGCCTGCAGGACGGTGGTGACGTAGTTGAGCCCGCCCATGGTGGTCGCCACGATGAAGATCAGCAGCGACACCAGCATCAGCACGATGCCGCCCGCGTAGCCCGGCGTGCCGGGCAGGATCGATTGCGGCGGGTACAGCGTCCAGCCCGCGCCGGTGGGGCCGCCGGGCACGAAGAAGCTCGCCATCAGCACCACCACCGACAGCAGGTAGACCCAGAAGCTCAGCATGTTGAGGTAGGGGAACACCATGTCGCGCGCGCCCACCATCAGCGGAATCATGTAGTTGCCGAAGCCGCCGAGGAACAGGGCTGTGAGCAGGTAGATCACCATGATCATCCCGTGCATGGTGACGAACTGGTAGTAGCGCTCGGCGTTGATGAAGGCGAACTGGCCGGGAAATCCCAGCTGCAGCCGCATCAGGTTGGACAGCACCAGCCCCACCAGCCCCACCCCGATGGCGACGCTGGCGTACTGGACGGCGATCACCTTGTGGTCCTGGCTCCAGACGTAGCGCGTCAGGAAGCTGTGCGGTTCGTGAAGGGCGGCGTCGTCGGCGTGGGCAACGTAGGACATGGCACTCCTTGGGGGTGGCGCGCGCTCACCGCTGCGCCTTCTGCTGCTCCGGTGCGGCCTGGGCCGCGGGGGTTGCGGGGGGCGCGGGAGCGCCCAGGCTCTGGATGAAGGCGACCAGCGCGGCCAGTTCGTCGTCGCTCAAGTCGATCTTGGGCATGATGGGCGCGAAGCCCTTCACCGTGCGGGCCTGCGGGTCGCGGATGAAGCTCTGCAGGTAGGCTTGGTCGACCCGCGCGGTGGAGCCGTCGCTCATGGTCTCGGTCTTGCCGTACAGGCCTTTCCAGGTCGGCCCCACGCGCGGCGTGCCGTCGGTGGTGTGGCAGGCCACGCAACCCTTGGACTGCGCCAGGGCCTGGCCCTGCGCGACCTGCCCGCCGGCGCCTCCGGCCGGCGCGGGCGTCGCGGCGGCGGCCGCCATCGTCGCGAAGGTCGGCTGCTCGCGCAGCCACGACTGGAAGCTCGCCGCGTCCACCACCGCCACGTAGCCGCGCATGTTCGGGTGGCCCACGCCGCACAGCTGGGCGCAGAGCGCCTCGTAGCGCCCCAGCCTGGTCGGCGTGAACCAGAAGGTGCTGACCTGCCCGGGCACCGTGTTCATGCGCGCGCGCATCGGCGGCAGGTAGAAGTCGTGCAGCACGTCGTGGGATCGCAGCAGCACCTTCACCGGCTTGTCGAGCGGCAGGCGCACCTCGTCGGCCGTGATCAGGATGTCGTCCTGCCCCGCGGGGTCGGCGGGGTCGATGCCGAAGGGGTTGGCCGCGCTGACGAAGCGCGCGTCGGTGGCCCCCAGCTTGCCGTCGGCGCCGGGAAAGCGGAAGCGCCATTGCCATTGCTGGCCCAGCACCTCCAGCACGAGCGCGTCCTGCGGCGCCCTGATGTAGTTCGCGTACACCACCAGGCCGGGCGCCAGCAGCGCGGCGATGCCCACCGTGGTGGCGCCGATCAGCCAGCGCTCGAGCGTCTTGCTCTCGGGCTCATGGGAGGCGCGGCTGCCTTCGCGATGGCGGAAGCGCAGCAGCGTGTAGACCAGGAACAGATTGATGACGACGAAGAACAGGCCCGTGATCACCAGCGTGATCGTCAGCGTGTCGTCCATCTCCTTCCAGTTCGATGCCAGGGGTGTCGTCCACCAGGGATTGACGAAATGGAACAGCACCGACCCGAGGACGATGAGCGCGAGCGCGACAGCGATGATCATCTGCGGCCTCTGGGCTCGGCATCGGCAAGCCGCCCTTCATGCGCGCTTCAGGGGAGCGCCGGAATCAGGCGCTCTTCGCCTTCGAACCGGGCTTCCGGGTGGGCGGTTTGAAGCAGCGCCTCGACATCCCGCAGGCGCTGGGGCGGCACGTCCACCATCAGCAGGAGCCGCCCCTGGGCGATCGCGCCCTCGAAGCGCTGCAGCCGGGGGCTCGGGATGGACACGCCGATCATGCTGGAGGACCAGGCGCCGACCAGGCCGCCCAGGACGGCCAGCACGGCGGCGGCTTCCCACTGCGGAGAGGATGGCGGAAACTCCCCGGAGAAGGGGAAGAGCAGCGCGGTCGCAAGACCGACGACGATGCCGAAGCCGCCGCCGACCACGAGGCCGGTCTCGCCGGCGTGGACCAGGTCCGAGGTCTGCCACACGCTGGCCGCGTGCAGCTCGCTCAGGTCCATGTCGGCGCGTCCGTAGAAATGGACGTGCGCGGCATCGATGCCTGCCGCCCGCAGGTCATGCATCGTGCGTCTGGCACTCGCCAGATCGGGCATCAGCCAGTAAAGGCGTCGTTTCATGGCACCCTCCTTCCCGTCTCGGACGAACAAGGAAACCATGGACGACTTATAGGCCTTTGCGCGGGCCTAATCAAGTCCGTGGCGATGCCGCCGGGCCCTAGTAATGGGGCGGCAGCTCGTCGCGCGCGTTGCGCGCCGCGCCGCTGCCGCCTTCCGGGCTTTGCTGGCGAAGCCGGGTGACCTGCAGCACCAGGCTGTCGATGAGCTGCTGCTGCCTGTAGAGCGTCAGGTTCAACTGGTCGAGCAGGTCTTCCGTGAAGCTCGCCTTGATCTCCAGTTCGTTCAGTCGGTCTTCGACGTCGTGCGTTTGTTCCATGCCGCTATTGGACAGGAGTTTGCCGCGCCTGCCCGGATCAGCGCGCTTCCCAGAAGCCCCGGTGGGTCGCGATCATCTCCTGCGCCACCTCGGGCACCGGCCCGATCACCTCGATCGCCTTCTGGCCGCGCGCGAACACCTCCCGGCAGGGCAGGCTCAGGGTCGGGTTCTCGGCATGGTCGCCGGTCAGCGCGAGCAGGGCGGATTCTTCCGCGCCGTAGACGATGCGGCCGATGTTGGCCCAGTAGGCGGTGCCCGCGCACATCGCGCAGGGCTCGAAGGTCGTGACCAGCGTGCAGCGCCAGAGATAGTCGGCCGGGTAATTGAGCGAGGCGGTCCGCGCGAGCGTGGCCTCGGCGTGATGCACGGTGTCGATGTTGCCCTGCTCGGCGAGCACCGTCTCGCCGTCGGGCGCGATCAGCACGGCCCCGAAGGGATGGCGGCCCATCGCCATCGCGCGCCGGGCCACTTCGTTCGCGCGGCGCAGCGCGCGCACGATCTGGTCGCTAGTCATTCTGAGAACCCCGATGCGCCCAGCCGGTCGTGTGCTTCTCGATCGCGCTGAACAGTTCATACATGCCCATCGCCATCGCGCCCACCACCATCAGCCCCGCGAAGGCCAGGCCCATCTGCATGGCCGAGCCGGCCGAGATCAGCAGGTAGCCGATGCCTTCGTTCGCCGCCGTCATCTCCGACACCGTGGTGCCGACGAAGGCCAGCGTGATCGCGACCTTGAGCGAGGCGTAGAAGTAGGGCATGGAGCGCGGCAGGCCGATCTTGACCAGCACGTCCCAGCGCTTGGCGCCCAGCACGCGCAGCACATCCTCCAGCTCGGGTTCGAGCGTTGCCAGGCCGGTCGCGATGTTGACCATGATGGGGAAGAAACTGATCAGGAAGGCCGTGAGTATCGCCGGGCCCGCGCCGATGCCGAACCACACCACCAGGATCGGCACGAAGGCCGCCTTGGGCAGCGCATTGAAGGCCGTCATCAGCGGGTACATCGCCGCGTACGCGAGGCGCGAACTGCCGACCACGAAGCCCAGCAGCACGCCCACCACGATGGCAAGGCCGAAGCCCGCCATCGTGACCCAGAAGGTGCGCCACGCATGGCCGGCGATGATCTCCTTGAATTCCCAGAACTGCGTCCAGATGCGCCAGGGGCTCGGGAAGATGAACTCCGAGACGCCGAAGCCGGAGCAGATGATCTGCCACAGCACGACCACCGCGACGAGCAGCAGCCAGGGCGACCAGCGTTCGATTTGCCTGTTGTTCTTCATGGCATCCTAGGGCGCGAGAACCGCGGGCCGCGCGGCGGCGGAAATGGCATGGCTTCGGATCGCCCCGATGTGTTCGCGCAGCTCCAGCACGATGTCCGTGAACGCGGTGGTGTAGGTCAGCTCCAGCTCGCGCGGGCGCGGCAGGTCGATCTCGCGCCTGACCACGAAGCGCCCCGGGCTCTTGCTCATCACGTACACCGTGTCGGCCAGGAACACCGATTCGCGCAGGTCGTGCGTCACCAGGACGACGTTGAAGCGCTGCTCGGTCCAGAGGTCGCGCAGGATGCACCACAGCTCCTCGCGGGTGAAGGCGTCCAGCGCGCCGAAGGGCTCGTCGAGCAACAGCATCTTGGGCTCGTGGATGAGCGCGCGGCAGATGCTCGCGCGCTGCTGCATGCCGCCCGAGAGCTGCCAGGGGAACTTGTCCTCGTAGCCGGCGAGGCCCACCTTCTGCAGCAGCCGGCGCGCGCGCTCGATGTATTCCTTGCGCCGCGCCTTGAAGCTGGAGCGGTAGGGCTCCACGATCTCCAGCGGCAGCAGCACGTTGTCGACCGTGGTGCGCCACGGCAGCAGCGAAGGCGCCTGGAAGGCCATGCCCGAGATCTTCAGCGGCCCGCTCACGGGCTGGCCGTCGATCCGGATCCTGCCCATCGACGGCATCCGCAGGCCCGTCGCGAGCTTCATGAAGGTCGACTTGCCGCAGCCCGAAGGCCCGACGATGGCGATGAATTCGCCGCGCCCGACCTTCAGGTCGATCGCCTCGACCGCGAAGTGGTTCTGCGCGAGCAGCTCGTCGTTGTAGGCGAGCCAGACGTCCTGGAAGTCGACGAAGGGCGTGAGAGCCGTGTCCTGCGTGCCCTCCATCGCTTACTTGCGAAGGATGTTGAGTTCGGCCGCGGAGGGCAGCATGGCGGCCGTCCACACAGCGTCCGGGCTCACGCGCGTCTTGGTGTTGAAGGCATCCGACACCTGCGAGGCCATCAGCGACAGCCGCCCGGCGTTGACGACGCCGAAGCCCTCGGCGCGGGCGTCGGGGCTGTCGATGACGGTGTCGATCGCCATCTTGAGGCGGCGGGTTTCGAGCGCCGTGTCGATGATGCCGTCACGCTTCTTGACCGACTCGATCGCCACCGCCGGATTGGCGATGACTTCCTTCGCGCCCTTGGCGAAGGCCGTGAGGAAGGCCTTCACGGCCGCCGGGTTCTCCTTGATGAGCCGGGGCGAGGCGATGATCACGTTGCCATAGAGCTTCACGCCGTAGTCGGGGTAGGCCAGCACCACGATGTCGGCCGCCTTGGCACCGCGCGCCTCGAGGTTGAGCAGCGAGGTGAAGGTGAAGCCGGTGATGGCGTCGATGTCGCCGCGGATCAGCATGGTCTCGCGCAGCGTCGGGTCCATCGCCGTCCAGTTCACGGCGCCGAGCTTGTTGGCCTTGGCGAAGATCGGGAAGGCGCGGCGGCCGGCATCGAACACCGGGGCGCCGAGCTTCTTGCCTGTCAGGTCGGCCGGCTTGGTGATGCCGCTCTTCTTCAGCGCCATGACCGAGGCGGGGGTGTTGTTGTAGACCATCATCACCGCCACAGGCTTGTTCGGCGCGTCGGGGTTGTTGGCATGGAATTCCATCAGCGCCGCCAGGTCGGCGAAGCCCATGTCGTAGGCGCCCGAGGCCACGCGCGTGACCGTGCCGCCCGAGCCGTTGCCCGCGTCGATGCTCACGTCCAGGCCGGCGTCCTTGAAGTAGCCCTTGGCGGCCGGATGAAGGAAGAGCGCGGCCGGTCCTTCGAAGCGCCAGTCGAGCTGGAACTTGATCGGCGTCTGCGCGTGAGCGGCTCCGAGGCCGAAGCAGAGCGCCGATGCGGCGAGGAAGGACTGGATCAGTTGGCGCTTGTTCATTCGAATTCCGTGTGGGTGGGTGCACGGGATTCAAGCAAAAAAGGTGCCCGCACGCACTTGGTGCGAACCCGGCAGGCGGCGAGGCTCTTACCTGGCCCGCTCCCGCGCGAGTTCCCGGGCGGCTGCCAGCATCTTCGCGACGTGCTGGTCGGGGTTCAGGCTCTGGTACGTCGCGGCCACCTTGCCGTCCGGCGCGATCGCATAGGAGATGCGGTTGGCGTAGCCGGGGCGTGTCTGCAGCCCGGCGTCGAAGGACTTGACGATCGCCTCCGTGTCGTCGGAGGCGACCGGGAACTTCCCCTGGCACGCCTGGCTGGAAAACCGGGTCAGCGTATCGATGTCGTCGGTCGACACGCCGATCACCGTCGTGCCAAGGGCCGCGAACTGGTCGACGGCCTCGGCGAAGGCGTGGGCTTCCAGCGAGCAGCCGACCGTGAAGGCCGCGGGGAAGAAATAGACGATGACCGGTCCGCGCGCCAGCGCCTTCTCGAGCGAGTAGCTGAAGGGCTTGCCGTCGAGGGCGGCCTGCGCGCTGAACATCGGCACCACTTGCCCGATGGGCAGCGCCGCCCGGGCGGTGCCGGCCAGCCCGGCAGCGAGCATGATCAGGGGCCACGCCACGCTGCCCTTCGTCATCCATCTCATATTCAGCTCCCGGGTCAGTCGATGTTCCGCATGTTATTGCAAGGTTCCCTGGGCCACAGCTTCCGCCGCGCGACGCTGGTGGCGCTGGGGTTGTTGCTTGCCGCCTGCGGCAGCCTGCCGCCGGTCAAGCAGATGGAACACTCGATGTCGCTGGCGCCCGATCCGACGACGCCGCTCGCCAGGGTCGTCGAGGCCTCCACGCCACCGGGCGAACATTCGGGATTCCGGCTGATGCCGACGGGGGTGTATTCGCTCGATGCCCGCATCCAGCTCGCCGACCGCGCCCAGCGCAGCCTCGACCTGCAGTATTACGTGCTCGCGGACGACGCCGCGGGCCGCATGCTGCTGCGTTCGCTCAAGAAGGCCGCGCAGCGCGGCGTGCGCGTGCGGCTCCTGGTCGACGATCTCTACACCGTCGGCACCGAGCAATTGCTGCTGGCGCTGCAATACACGCCCAACGTCGAGGTGCGGCTCTTCAATCCCTTCTGCTGCCTGCGCGGGAGCCTGGGCGGGCGTTTCGTGGCGTCGGCCTTCGACATCCGGCGGCTCAACCACCGCATGCACAACAAGCTCTTCATCGCCGACGGCGTGATGGCGGTGGCCGGGGGACGCAACATCGCCGACGAATACTTCACGCTGAACACCTCGCAGAACTTCGTGGACATGGACGCGGTGGTCGTCGGCAAGGTCATCGGGCAGCTCGGCGCCATCTTCGACGACTTCTGGAACAGCGAGGAGGTCTACCCGATCGCCGCGATCGTCCGGCCCCGGCTCGACCGCGCCGCCGCCGTGGCCGCCTTCGATGCCGAGGTCGGACTCGACGGGCCCGGGTCCCGGATTGCGCTGCCCTCCACCGACATGCTGGGCTACGGGCCGATCGGGGAGGAACTCGACGAGGGCAAGCTCGGCTTGCTCTGGGGGCGGGCCAACGCGGTGGCCGACCCGCCCGACAAGCTGCGTTCCGCGACGGGGGATGACGCCTACGCCTCCAGCGTCACCAGGCGCTTCTGGAGCCGCCTGCTCGAAACCGAGCACGAGCTCGTCCTGACGACGCCCTACCTGGTGCCCGGCGACCGGGGCATGGACGCGTTCGAATCGCTGCGCAAGCGCGACGTCAAGGTGACGCTGCTGACCAATTCGCTGGCCGCCAATGACGAGCCGCTGGTGCACAGCGGCTATGCGCGCTACCGCAAGCGGATGCTGCGCGAGGGCATCGACCTCTACGAGCTGAGCCCGGCGCGCACGACGCACACCCCGCGCTTCGGCATGCTGGGCAGTTCGCGCGGGCGTCTGCACGCCAAGACGGCGGTGGTGGATCGGCGCCGGATGTTCATCGGCTCGGTCAACCTCGACCCGCGCTCGGCCACGCAGAACACCGAGATGGGCATCATGATCGACAGCCCGCAGCTCGCGCGCGAGATGCTGCGCATCATCAACATCAGCAAGATCGAGAGCGCCTACCGGCTGCGCCTGTCGGCGGAAGACGGCTCGATCGAATGGCTCACGATGGACGCCGACAAGGAGGTCGTGCTCCACGCGGAGCCGGAGTCCACCTGGCTTCAGCGCGTCTACAACAAGGTCTTCGGCGAGCTGGTGCCGGAGGACCTGCTGTAGCGCGCGCCTCGCCCTAGCGGGAAGACGATGCGTTGGCCACCGCCAGCGCCGTCATGTTGACCACGCGGCGCACGGTCGAGGAGGGCGTCAGGATGTGGGCCGAGCCGTTGGTGCCCATCAGGATCGGGCCGACCGTCACGCCGTTGCCGCCGGTCATCTTCAGCACGTTGAACAGGATGTTCGCGGCGTCGAGGTTGGGGCAGATCAGGAGGTTGGCTTCGCCCTTCAAGGTGCTGTCGGGCATGGCGGTCATGCGCACTTCCTCCGACAGGGCCGAGTCGCCGTGCATCTCGCCGTCGCACTCGATGTCCGGTGCCATCTTGGCGAACAGGTCGCGCGCGAGGCGCATCTTGCGTGCCGAGGCGCGTTCGGACGAACCGAAGTTGGAATGCGACAGGAATGCGACCTTGGGCGGCAGGCCGAAGCGCCGCACTTCCTCGGCCGCCATGGCGGCGATGTTCGCCAGCGTCTCCGCGCTCGGGTCCTCGTGCACATTGGTGTCGGCGATGAACAAAGTGTATTTCTGCAGCGTGAGTGCGTTGAGCGTCGCGAAGCCCGGCGCGCCGCGCTTGAGGCCCAGCACGTTGCTCAGGATGCGCAGGTGGCTGTCGAAGCGCCCGACCAGGCCGCAGAGCATGGCATCCGCGTCGCCCAGGTGGACCATCAGCGAGGCGATGGTGGTGTTGGAGCGGCGCACCATGGCCTTCGAGGCTTCGGGCGTGATGCCGCGGCGGCCCATGAGCTTGTGGTACGTCTCCCAGTAGGTGCGGAAGCGCGGGTCTTCCTCGGGGTTCACGCAGTCGACGTCGACGCCCAGGCGGATGTGCAGGCCAGCCTTCTTGATGCGCGTCTCGATCACCGCGGGGCGCCCCACCAGGATCGGCTTGGCGAAGCCTTCGTCCACCGCGAGCTGGGCGGCGCGAAGCACGCGGTCGTCCTCGCCTTCGGCGAAGGCCACGCGCTTGGCGGTGGCGAGCTTGGCGGCGCTGAACACCGGGCGCATGAACATGCCGGTCTGATAGACGAAGCGCGTGAGGTGCTGGCGGTAGGCCTCGAGGTCTTCGATCGGGCGCGCGGCGACGCCCGAGGCGGCGGCGGCCTTGGCGACGGCGGGCGCGATGCGCAGGATCAGGCGTGAATCGAAGGGCTTGGGGATGATGTAGTCGGGACCGAAGGCGAGTTCCTGGCCCGCATAGGCGGTGGCCACCTCTTCGCTGATGTCGGCCTTGGTGAGTTCGGCGATTTCGCGCACGCAGGCGAGCTTCATCTCCTCGGTGATCTTGCTTGCGCCGCAATCCAGTGCGCCGCGGAAGATGTAGGGGAAGCACAGGACGTTGTTGACCTGGTTCGGGTAGTCGGAGCGGCCGGTGGCGATGATGCAGTCGGGCCGCACGGCCTTGGCGAGTTCGGGCCGGATCTCGGGCTCGGGGTTGGCCAGCGCGAGGATGATGGGCTGGCTGCCCATGCTCATGACCATGTCCTGCGTGACGACGCCGGGGGCGGAGCAGCCGAGGAAGACGTCGGCGCCCTTCATGACGTCGGCCAGCGTGCGGGCGCCGGTGTCTTTCTGGGCGTAGCGTGTCTTGGAGTCGTCGAAGCCGCCGGCGCGGCCGACGTAGATCAGGCCCTTGGAGTCGACGGCGAAGATGTTCGCGGGCTTGGCGCCGAGGCCGACCATGACGTCGAGGCAGGCGATGGCGGCGGCGCCGGCGCCGGAGACGGCGATCTTCACGTCCTCGATCTTCTTGCCGACGAGTTCGAGGCCGTTGATGAGCGCGGCGGCGGAGATGATGGCGGTGCCGTGCTGGTCGTCATGGAACACGGGGATGTTCATGCGCTCGCGCAGCTTCTTCTCGATGTAGAAGCATTCGGGCGCCTTGATGTCCTCGAGGTTGATGCCGCCAAGGGTGGGTTCGAGCGAGGCGATGATGTCGACGAGCTTGTCGGGGTCGTTCTCGGCGAGTTCGATGTCGAAGACGTCGATGCCGGCAAACTTCTTGAAGAGGCAGCCCTTGCCTTCCATCACGGGCTTGCTGGCGAGCGGGCCGATGTTGCCCAGGCCCAGCACGGCGGTGCCGTTGGTGACGACGCCCACGAGGTTGCCGCGCGAGGTGTATTCGGCGGCCATGGAGGGGTCGGCCTGGATGTCGAGACAAGGGTAGGCGACACCCGGCGAATAGGCCAGCGAAAGATCGCGCTGGTTCAGCAGGGGCTTGGTGGGGGAGATCGAGATCTTGCCCTTGACAGGCGATCGGTGGTATTCCCGTGCGGCGTCGCGCAACGCTTCTTCTGCGGGGGAAAGAGGGTTGGCCATCAGTGTCTCCTTGCTGTCTTTTTGGCTGATGAGAGAGGCTACTCCAAAGTAGTGTCTGTCTGGTTGGTGGAAGCACCTTGGTCCGTGGAATTTCTTGTGCGCGCAAAGAGCGCCCGGCATGCGAGCATCGATGGCACCTCCAACGGATCGACCCATTCGCAACAACGAGGCTTCCGGCGGAGAAATGATCCCCTGGCGTGTCCTGCGGAGGCGGGCGGTGTGCCCTTGGGTGGCCGTTGAGGCACCGCCGAGCAGCGCAGCGGCGGGCGGATAAGGGCACGTGCTGTTTGAGCGAAGCGAGTTTGCACGTGACCCCGCCTGACGCGAGCAGCGCAGGGAACCCCGAAGGGGCGGTGACGTCGGCCGCCCAAGGGCACACCGCCCGCCTCCGCCGCCCCCCGCCGCATCTCTGACTTTCAAGAAGCCACAGGATGTCCCGCCAAGGCCTCCAGCGCAAGCACCAATGCCGAGTGGTCCTCTTGCCCATGCCCCAGCGCGGCACATGCGTTCATCAGTTGGGCCGCACTCGCGGTCTGAGGCAGCGCCACCCCCAGCGCCCGTGCGCCCTGCAGTGCGAGGTTCAGGTCCTTCTGGTGCAGCGAGATCCGAAAGCCTGGCGCGAAGGTGCGCTTGATCATCCGCTCGCCGTGCACTTCCAGGATGCGCGAGGATGCGAACCCACCCATCAGCGCCTGCCGCACCTTGGCCGGATCCGCGCCGGCCTTGGATGCGAACACCAGCGCCTCGCCCACCGCCGCGATGTTGAGCGCCACGATGATCTGGTTCGCCACCTTGCACACCTGGCCGTCGCCCACGCCGCCCACCAGCGTGATGTTCTTGCCCATCTTTTCCAGCAGCGGCCTGACGTTGGCGAACACCGCCTCGTCGCCGCCGCACATGATGGTCAGGCTCGCCGCCTTCGCGCCCACCTCGCCGCCCGAGACCGGCGCGTCGACATAGCCGCATCCGAGTTCGGTGATTCTTCTGGCGAAATCCTTGGTCGCGATCGGATCGATCGAACTGCAGTCGACCACCGTCTTGCCCTTCGACAAGCCCGCCGCCACGCCGCCTTCGCCGAACAGGACCTTCTCCACATCCGGCGTATCCGGCAGCATCAGGAAGACCGCGTCGGCCTGCCGCGCGACCTCCGTGGCCGAGGCGCAGACCACTGCGCGCGAGGCGAAGGGTTCGGGCACCTTGCTTCGCGTGTGGATGAAGAGCGAGTGCCCCGCCTCCAGCAGATGCCCGGCCATGGGCGCGCCCATGATGCCCAGGCCGATGAAGCCGATCTTTTGAGCCGTGCTCATTGCATCCACCCCAGACCTTCCACCGTGCTGCCGCGCGGCTTGTATTCGCATCCGATCCAGCCGGAATAGCCCAGCGAATCGATGTGCTTGAAGAGCCAGGTGTAGTTGATCTCCCCCGTGCCCGGCTCGCCCCGCCCCGGGTTGTCGGCCACCTGGATGTGGCCGATGCGCGCGATGTTCTTCGCCAGCGTGTTGCCCAGCTCGCCCTCCATGCGCTGCGCATGGTAGATGTCGTACTGCAGCAGCAGATTGGACGAGCCGACCTCGTCGATCAGCGACAGGGCCTGGTCCGTGCGCGTCAGATAGAAGCCCGGAATGTCGAAGCTGTTGACAGGCTCGATCAGCAGGCGGATGCCGGCGGCCCGCAGCTCCTTCGCGGCGAAGCGCAGGTTGTCGACCACCACCTTGCGCGCGTCGCCGGCCGTCACGCCCGGCGGCAGCTTGCCGAGCAGGCAGTTGAGCTGCGGGCAGCCGAGCGCGATCGCATGGTCGATCGCGCGCGTCACGCCCTCGCGGAACTCGCCCGCACGCTCCGGGTGGCACGCGATGCCGCGCTCGCCGGCTTCCCAGTCGCCGGCAGGGAGGTTGTGCAGCACCTGCGTCAGGCCGTTGGCGCGCAGCGCGGCGGCCAGCTCCTTCTTGTCGTAGGCGTAGGGGAAGAGATACTCGACGGCCTTGAAACCCGCCTTGGCGGCGGCCTCGAAGCGCTGCATGAACGGCACCTCGTTGAAGAGCATCGTGAGATTGGCGGCGAACTTGGGCATGGTCCTTTCCTTCTTTCTGACAATCAATCCAGCATGGCGGCCGCGATGGCCGTGGGCGCGTCCTCCAGCCCTTCGGCCAGCGGCTCGAATTCGTTGATGGCGTCGATCTCGGTGCCCATCGCGATATTGGTCACGCGCTCGAGCATCACCTCGATCACCACCGGCACCCTGAACTCGGCCATCAGGGCCTCGGCGCGCCGGATGGCCGGCGTCATCTCCTCCTGCTTGTACACACGGATCGCCTTGCAACCCAGCCCTTCGACGACCTTCAGGTGATCGACGCCGTAGCTGCGCTCCACGCCGGCGTCGGCGTCGGCATTGATGTTGTCGAAGCCCAGCTGCACGCAGTAGTCCATCTCGAAGCCGCGCTGCGACTGGCGGATCAGGCCGAGGTAGGAGTTGTTGACCACGATGTGGATGTAGGGCAGCTTGAACTGCGCGCCCACGGCCAGCTCCTCGATCATGAACTGGAAGTCGTAGTCGCCCGAGAGCGCGACGATCTTGCGGCCCGGGTCGGCCGCGCGCACGCCCAGCGCGGCCGGGATGGTCCAGCCCAGCGGCCCGGCCTGGCCGCAGTTGATCCAGTGGCGCGGGTTGTACACGTGCAGGAACTGCGCCGCCGCGATCTGCGACAGGCCGATGGTGCTCACATAGCAGGTGTCGTGGCTGAAGTTGTTGTTCATGCACTGGTACACGCGCTGCGGCTTCATCGGCACGTCGGCGAAGTTGGTCTTGCGCAGCATGGTCTTCTTGCGCTCGCGGCACTCGCCGGCCCAGTCGCCGCGCGCGGGCAGCCTGCCGGCGGCCTTCATCTCCTCGGCGACCTGCACGAAGAGTTCGAGCGCGGCCTTGGCGTCGGAGACGATGCCGAAGTCGGGCGTGAAGACGCGGC
Organism: Variovorax sp. 01T432; assembly: GCF_056398605.1. NCBI lineage: Bacteria > Pseudomonadati > Pseudomonadota > Betaproteobacteria > Burkholderiales > Comamonadaceae > Variovorax > Variovorax sp. 01T432. The sequence goes on along the minus strand of NZ_JBFTPS010000002.1, from coordinate 105,685 downwards.
CGATCTGCGTCGGCTCGATATCGACGTGCACGAAGGTGCGGCCCTTGGTGTAGACCTCGACCGAGCCCGTGTGGCGGTTGGCCCAGCGGTTGCCGATGCCGAGCACGAAGTCCGAGGCCAGCATGGTCGCGTTGCCGTAGCGGTGGCTGGTCTGCAGGCCGCACATGCCCGCCATCAGCGGATGGTCGTCGGGGATCGTGCCCCAGCCCATCAGCGTCGGGATCACCGGCACGCCGGTGGCTTCGGCGAAGCGCACCAGCAGGTCGCTCGCATCGGCGTTGATGATGCCGCCGCCGGCCACGATCAGCGGGCGCTCGGCGGCGTTGAGCATGGTCATCGCCTTCTCGATCTGCGCGCGCGTGGCGGCGGGCTTGTAGGGCTTGAGGGGCGTGTAGGTGTCGATGTCGAATTCGATCTGCGCCATCTGGACGTCGAAGGGCAGGTCGATCAGCACCGGGCCGGGCCGGCCCGAGCGCATCAGGTGGAAGGCCTGCTGGAACACCTGCGGCACCTGGCCGGGCTCGCGCACCGTCACCGACCACTTGGTGACGGGCTTGGAGATGGATTCGATGTCCACCGCCTGGAAGTCTTCCTTGTAGAGCCGGGCGCGCGGGGCCTGGCCGGTAATGCACAGGATGGGGATCGAATCCGCCCAGGCGGAGTAGAGGCCCGTGATCATGTCGGTGCCGGCCGGCCCGGAGGTGCCGATGCACACACCGATGTTGCCGGCGACGGCGCGGGTGTAGCCCTCGGCCATGTGCGATGCGCCCTCGACGTGGCGCGCCAGGATGTGGGCGATGCTGCCCTGTTTGCGCAGGGCCGAATAGAGCGGGTTGATGGCGGCGCCGGGCACGCCGAAGGCCTGCGTCACGCCTTCTTTCTCCATTACCAGCACGGCGGCCTGGGCTGCGGTCATCTTTGTCATGTCGATCTCCTTTAATTGAACTCACCCCCGGGCTTGCCCACTTCGTGTGGCCGCCCGGCCCCTTGCAGGGGGGCAACACCTGCGGCCCGGCGCAGCCGGTTCCGCGGTGTTTCTGGGGCTCACTGTAGGAGCGGCGGGGGTGCGATGGAAGACGGCGCGGGGCCATATGGCCTATTCCGGGCTGGAATAACTGGCTACGATGGCGCATGGACCGATTGCTCGCGATGGAGATGTTCGTGCGCGTGGTGGAGACCGGCAGTTTCTCCAAGGCCGCGCGCGAGTTCAACACCACCCAGCCGACCGTGACGAAGCAGGTCGCCGCGACCGAGGCGCGCCTGAAGGTGCGCCTGCTCAACCGCAACACGCGGGGCGTGAGTCTCACGGAGTCGGGGGCGCTTTACTATGAGAAGTGCAAGGGCATCGTGCGCGACGCGGAGGAGGCCGAGAGCATCGTGAAGCTGCGGCAGTCGCAGGCGCAGGGGCTGCTGCGCATCGGCACTTCGACCGCCTTCGGGCGCCGCGTGGTGGTGCCGCTGGCGCTGGAGTTCATGGCGCGGCACCCGCAGGTGCAGGTGGACCTGAGCTTCGAGGACCGCTATGTGGATCTGGTGGCGCAGGGTCTCGATGTCGCGATCCGCATGGGCAAGCTGGCCGATTCATCGCTGGGGGCGCGCTTCCTGGGCATGAACCCGTGGGTGATGGTCGCCGCGCCGGGCTACCTGAAGAAGCACGGCACGCCGAAGAAGGCGCAGGACCTGAGCGGCCATGTGGCGCTGATCTACAGCAGCGTGGTGGGTGACGACGTGTGGCACATGCACACGCCCAGGGGGGAGGCGGTCACGGTGCCGGTGTCGGGGCGGCTGCGCTCGAACAACGTGTCCGCGGTGCTGGCGGCGGCGCGCGCCGGGCTCGGGATCGCGCTGATGCCGCGCTATGTGGCGAGCGACTCGCTGGCGTCCGGGCAGGTGGTGGAGGTGCTGGCGGACCATGCGCTGGCGGAGCAGGAGATCCACGCGGTGTTTCCGTCGCCCAAACTGGTGCCTGGGAAGGTGTCGAGCTTCGTCGCGTTCCTGCAGGGGCGCTTCGGGGAGCGATGGTGGGTTGGGGAAGAGGGTGTGGACTTGGCGATGGGGTCCTGAGTGCGCCCCATGGAGGCACGCCCGGCATGCGGTGCGGGCTCCGGGGTGTGCAAACACCGAGGGCGCCTCCAACAGATCAACCCCCGCCGCGCCCCCGAACCTAAGGGCCCCCGAACCTAAGGGTCACACGCCCTCCCGCGCTCATGCGCCCACACAGCCCCTAGTGCGCCTGCGAAGTCACCGCCAGATCCGGCATCACATTCAGGATCCGCAGCGTCTGCTGCACCACCTGGCTGAAGACGGGCGCCGCCACCAGCCCGCCGAAGTATTTCCCCGCGCTGGGCTCGTCGATCATCACCGCGACGATGATGCGCGGCTTGTCGATCGGCGACATGCCGGTGTACCAGGCGCGGTACTTGTTGCTGGCATAGCCCTTGCCGACCTGCTTGTGCGCCGTGCCCGTCTTGCCGCCCACCGAGTAGCCGACCGTCTGCGCGAGCGGCGCCGTGCCGCCCGGCGCGGCGGCCATGTGCATCATCTTGCGCACTTCGCTCGCGACCTCGGGCGTGAAGACCGGCACCCCGACCGCCGGCGCAGTGGACTTCAGCAGGCTCACCGGCACCACCTCGCCGTCATGCGCGAAGGCCGTGTAGGCATGCGCGATCTGGAACAGCGAGGCCGACAGGCCATAGCCATAGGACATCGTCGCCTGCTCGATCGGCCGCCACGACTTCCAGGGCCGCAGCCGACCCGTGACCGCGCCCGGAAAGCGCGTCTGCGGCTTCTGCCCGAAACCGACCGCGGTGAACGAATCCCACATCTCCTGCGCCGACATGCGCTGCGAGATCTTGGTCGCCCCCACATTGCTGGACTTCTGGATCACCCCCTCGACCGTCAGCACGCCGAAGTTCTCGTCGTCATGGATGGTCGCGCCCGCCACCGTGATGCGCCCCGGGTTGGTGTCGATCACCGTCTGCGGCTTCACGCGGCCCAGCTGCAGCGCCGTCGCGACCGTGATCGGCTTCATCGTCGAGCCGGGCTCGAACACATCGGTCATCGCGCGGTTGCGCAACTGCTCGCCCGTGAGGTTGTGGCGGTCGTTGGGGTCATAGCTCGGGTAATTGGCCATCGCGAGCAACTCGCCCGTGCCCGCATCCACCACCACCACGCTGCCCGCCCGGGCCTTGTTCTCGACCACCGCGTCGCGCAGCTTCTCGTAAGCCACGGCCTGCACCCGGTCGTCCAGGCTGAGCTGGATGTCCTGCCCGTCGATCGGCGGCACCTGCTCGCCCATGTCCTCGACCATGTTGCCCAGGCGGTCCTTGATGACGCGGCGCGAGCCGGCCTTGCCGGAGAGCTCCTTGTTGAAGGCCAGCTCCACGCCTTCCTGGCCGACATCCTCCACATTGGTGAAGCCCGCCACGTGCGCGGCCGCCTCGCCCTCGGGGTAGCTGCGCCTGTACTCCTTGCGCTGGTAGATGCCCTTGACCTTGAGATCGGCGATCTGCCTGGCCACGGCATCGTCGACCTGGCGCTTGATCCAGACGAAGCTCTTGTCCTCGTCCTCGAGCTTCTTGTCGAATTCCTTCTGCGGCATGCCCAGCAGCCTGGCGATCTGCTTGAGCTTGACCTGGACGGCGGGGTCGTCGCTGTCGACGTCCTCGGGAATGGCCCAGATGCTGGGCGAGGGGATGTCGGACGCCAGGATCAGGCCGTTGCGGTCGAGGATGCGGCCGCGGCTTGCCGGGAGCTCGAGCGTGCGCACGAAACGCAGCTCGCCCTGTCGCTGGAAGAAGCTGTTCGCGATGACCTGCACGTAGGCCGCGCGGCCCGCCAGCACCAAAAAGCCGAACGCAATGCCGGCCACGATCAACTTGCTGCGCCAGACCGGCGTCTTGCTCGCCAGCAAGGGACTGGTTGCGTACTGGACGCTGGGACCGCTTCGCCTCATCGATTATTCATTTCCTTCAACACCCCTGATTCTCTCCCGGGGAGAAGGTAGAGGCGCGGGTGGCGGCGAAGTTCCGGGCCGGCGCCACGAGACTGCTTGTGCGAAGGTCGCGCGGCCTCCATGATGGCGTCCCCACAACAAGACAGACGAGACATGACCATCACGAATCGAAGGGCCCTCCTGCAGCTGGGCACCGCCATGACCGCGGGCGCCCTGGCCGCCGGCTGCGCGACATCCGGTGCCGCCTCCGGTGCCGTGGCCGATGGGCGCAAGGCCCGCTTCCCGGTCGCCGGCACCTACATCCCGATTCTCGGCAGCGACGAGGTGTTCCCGGTGCGCCGCATCTACTGCATCGGCCGCAACTATGCCGCCCATGCGATCGAGCGCGGGTCCGACCCGAGCCGCGAGCCGCCGTTCTTCTTTCAGAAACCTACCGATGCGGTCCAGCTGGTGCCGCGGGACACGACAGTCGACCATCCCTACCCCCCGGTCACGAAGAACTACCACTACGAGGTCGAACTCGTCGCCGCGCTCGACAAGGGCGGGCGCAACATCCCCGCCGACAAGGCGCTGGACATGGTCTTCGCCTACGCCGTCGGCCTGGACATGACGCGGCGGGACCTGCAGAACAACATGGCCAACGAGAAGAAGCCATGGGAGATCGGCAAGTCCTTCGACCACTCGGCCGTGATCAGCCACCTGCACCCGACCAGCCGGACCGGCCATTTCGACAAGGGCGCGATCACCCTCAAGGTCAACGGTCAGGTCAAGCAGTCGAGCGACCTGTCCAAGATGATCTGGAGCGTCGCCGAGCAGATCGCCAACCTGTCGACCTACCAGGAGCTGTTTCCGGGCGACATCATCTACTCGGGGACGCCGGAGAACGTCGGGCCCGTGGTGCGCGGCGATGTGATGACGGGTCACATCGACGGCCTGTACGACATCAGCGTGAAGGTCGTCTGATCAGGGTTGCTGGGTCTGCCAGGGCATCCCGCGCATGCGTTCGCGCATTTCTTCCTCGTCGAAGTGCGCGAGCGAGGGCTTGATCAGGTCGCTGCGGGCGACGATGCCCACCAGCGCGAGGGATTGCGCGTCCTTCACCACGGGCAGTCGTTCGAGCCGATGCCGTGCGAGCCGCGTGGCGACCGTGCGGCAGCTCTCTTCCGGCAGGGCGACGACTGGCGGCGTCGCGCCGCAGGCCTCGCCCACCGTCGCCGCCGAGCGCGCGAGGCCCGCGGCGAGCGTGGCTCGGTCGGCCACGCCGATCACGCTGTCGCCGCGCAGCACCGGAAAGGCCCGGTGCGCCTGCCCGGCGCCGAAATGCACGGCGATCGCATCGGCCGTGGCCATGTCCGCGTCGATGCTCAGCACCTCGCGCGTCATGACTTCCTCGACGAAGTGGCGCTCCAGCGGATCGATGCCGTACTCGCGGTAGATGTGATAGCCGCGCCGAGCGATCTTCTCGGTGAGGATCGAGCGGCGCATCGTCAGCACGGTGAAGCCGTAGGCGACGGCCGAGGTGGTGAGCAGGGGCAGCAGCGCATTGCTGTCGTGCGTGAGCCCGAAGGCGAAGATGGTGGCGGTGAGCGGCGCCCGCATCACGCCGCCGAGCGTGGCGGCCATGCAGACCAGCGGCCACAGCATCGGGTCGTTGCCGGGCAGCACCGGCGAGAGCGCGACGCCCAGGCCCGCGCCCATCATCAGCAGCGGCGCGAGCACGCCGCCCGAGGTACCCGAGCCGAGCGCGATGACCCAGATCACCGCCTTCACGCCCAGCAGCGCGAGCACGACGCCGAGCGCGAGGTGGTTGTGCAGCAGGTCGCCGATGACGTCGTAGCCGACGCCCAGCGCGCGCGGTTGCAGGTAGCCGCCGATGCCGACGGCGAGGCCGCCGATCGCGGGCCACCACATCCAGTGCAGGGGCAGCTTGCCGAAGAGATCCTCCACCTTGTAGAGCGAGGTCGAGAGCGCGGCGGCCAGCCCGCCGCAGAGCAGGCCGGCGAGCACGCAGGACAGCATCGTCACGGGGTTCGCGGCGGCGGTCTGCAGGGGAAAGAGCGGGCCGGGGGCCATCAGCAGCGGGCGCGCGAAACCGGCGACGGCGCAGGCCACGGCGACGGGAAGCAGGCTGCGCGGGCGCAGTTCGAACAGCAGCAGCTCGACGGCCAGCAGCACGGCGGCCACGGGGGTGCCGAAGACGGCTGTCATGCCGGCGGTGGCGCCGGCGACGAGCAAGGCCTTGCGCTCGGCCGCGGTGAGGTGGAAGTGCTGCGCGATCAGGGAGCCGATGGCGCCGCCGGTCATGATGATCGGGCCTTCGGCGCCGAAGGGGCCGCCGCTGCCGATCACGATGCCGGAGGACAGCGGTTTGAGCAGGGCGACTTTCGGCGACATCTTGCTCTTGCCGAAGAGGATGGCCTCGATCGCTTCGGGGATGCCGTGGCCGCGGATCTTCTCGGAGCCGAAGCGCGCCATGAGGCCGACGATGAGGCCGCCCACGACCGGCACGGCGATGACCCAGGCGCCGAGGGTGTTGGCGGCGGGGGAGCGGTCGGCGAGGGAGAGCGTCTGGAAGAAGAAGAGGTTGGTGAAGAAGCGGATCAGGTCGAGCAGCACGTAGGCGGCGACGGTGCTGAGGGCGCCGATGACGGCGGCCATGGTCGTGATGCGCAGCAGCCGCGCGTTGAGGGCGAAGTCGCCCCGGTGGAGGTGGTTCATGGTGGCGGGACGTAGTCGATGTCTGGAATCTGGAACACGCCCTTGAGCGACTTGAGCTCGGCGCGGTGCAGGGCGGCCAGGCGCACGAGCAGGTGCTCGCCCTTGGGCAGGAGATGGACCTCGACCTGGCGGCGGTCGGTCTCGCTGGGGCGGCGCTCGACGAGTTCGAGCGACTCGCAACGCGTGACGAGCGCGACCGCGCCATGAGGCTGCATCTGCAGGCGGTGCGCCAGCTCGCCGACGGTGGCCCACTCGCGGCCGGGGAAGCCCTTGATGTGCAGCAGCAGCAGGTACTGCTGAGGCGTGATGCCTTCGCCCTGTGCGGCCTGCTCGGAGAAGCGCTCGAAGCGGCGCATCTGGTAGCGGAATTCGGACAGGGATTCGAAGTTCTTCTTGGTCAGCGTGCGCGCTGGGGTGGACATGGGGGATGGTGGAGGAAACGGCTGGTGAATATATCACGACGTGATGTATTTGTTCCTGGGACGTACCTTGTCCCATGGAAGCACGCCCGGCATGCGGTGCGGGCTGCGCGACCCCGTACCTATCGGCGCGCAGCCCGCCGCCGCCTGCCGCGCAGCGAACCCCCAGCCTTCAGACGCCGAAGCCGGACCGACGCCGCAGCGCCAGCGACGCCTCGCCTGACAGGGCCTCGACGAAGCGCGCAGCCAGCGCAGGCTGCGCCGCCCGCACACACACGGCTGCCGTATAGATCGTGCTCAGCGCATGCTCTGCCGGCAACTCTGCCACCAGCCTGATGCCCGGCGTGTACATGATCTCCGTCACCTGCGTGCAGCCGATCGCCCCTTCGGCGCCGCTCCTGGCAAGCTCGCGCATCGCCGTCGCGCCGTTGGGATATTCGTGGATGCGTCCCGCCAGCGTGCCATCGAGCCCGAGTGCCTTCAGCATCCCCGCGATGTGAATGCCGGCCGTGGACTTGGTGAGGTTGGGTACATAGAGCCCGCTGGCCGCCCCGAGCGTCTTCTTCAGCGCCTCGACCGTATCGACCGTCACCGCCGGCGCCCCTTCGGCCACCGCGATACCGGTCGCCACCGTCCCCAGCGCGCGCGCGCTGCCGGCCACCACGTGCCCTTGCTGCGTCAGTTGCTCGATCAACGATGCCGAGAGCACCAGCAGGTCGCAAGGCGCGCCGCCGAGCAGCTTGTCGCGCATCGCGCCCACCGCGTCGAAGCTCGCATCCAGCGTGCAGCCGTTCGCCTTCTCGAAGTCCTGTTGCAGCCCGGTCACCACGGCCTGCGCGGCGCCGCCGCTGAAGAGAGTCAGTTTCATGGAAGTTCCTGTGAATGAAAGAAGAGGGGCGCGCGGCGCTCAGAGCGCCATGGCCTGGATGATGCGTTCCGGCGTCAGCGGCAAGTCGCGCACCCGCACGCCCAGGGCATCGAAAACAGCATTCGCGATCGCCGCCGCAGTCGGCCCGAGCGAGGCCTCGCCCGCGCCGACGGAAGGATCGGCCGCGTTGGGAACGATGTGGACATCCACCCGCGGCGCATCGGGGAAACGCAGGATCGGGTAATGCTCCCACCCCACGTCCAGCATGCGCGTGCGGTCGAAGTGTGCCGCCTCCATCAGCGCCCAGCTGCAGGCCTGCAGCGCGCCGCCCTCGATCTGCTGCCGCACGCCATCAGGGTTGATCGCAAGGCCCACGTCCACCGCGACATGCAACTGATGCACGCGCACCTTCTGCCCGGCCTCCACCTCCGCGATCACCGCGCAGTAGGCGCCCGTGTTCTTGTAGCGCGCGAAGCCGATCCCTCGGCCGCGTCCTTCGCCGGCCGGTTCCGCGCGCGGCTGCCAGCCGGCCTGCGCCGCCACCGCGCGCAGCACGCCGACCGCGCGCGCGTCCGCCAACTGGCCGATGCGGTATTCCAGCGGGTCGCAAGCAGCCGCGAGGGCCAGCTCGTCCATGAACGATTCGATCGCGAACACATTCGCGAAGGCGCCCAGCGCGCGCAGGGCCGAGGTGCGCATCGGCACATCCAGCACCCGGTGGCAACGCACCGCCAGCCCGGGAAACGCATAGAGCGGATCGGCATTGCGGTCGCCGCCGCCGCCCGCCGCGCGCGGCGCGTCCGACGCCGCGACCCGCTCGAAAGGCGCGCCCAGGTACCACGAGCCGAGCAGCGTCGGCGTCGCGCCGCGGCCGGGCCGCAGCCCATGCCCCGGGCTCCATGATTCGTGCCGCCAGGCGACCACGCGGCCGGCCTCGTCGACATCGGCCTCGAGCTCGACCGCCATCGCAGGCCCCACCGGCGACCAGCAGAGCTCGTCGGCGCGCGACCATTGCACCCGCACCGGGCGCCCCGGACAGGCAAGTGCCAGCCACGCCGCATCGAAGGCCACGTCGTCCGCGCCGTTGTGCCCATAGCAGCCGGCGCCCTGCACATGCTGGACGACGATGTCCTGCGCCGGCATGCCCAGCGCCAGGCCCAGGTCCTTGCGCAGGTTGTAGACGCCCTGGCTGTGGCTCCAGACCTTCATGACGCCATCCGACAGCAAGGCCAGCGCGCACGAGGGCCCGATGGAGGCATGCCGGATGAAGGGCTTCGAATAGGCCGCGCGAACCGTGGCCGCCACCGGCGCCGCGGGCGCGCGCGCCGCATGCCCGAGTTCGAGCGTGGTGCAAGGCAGCGTCTTGAGCCATGCCGCCAGTTCGCCTTCTTCAGGCAGCGTGGGCGCCTCTGTCCACACCGCGAGCGCCGCCAGCCGCCGGGCCGCGCGCTCCGCCAGCGCCTCGCTCTCCGCGACCACGCCGAGCTGGGAGCCGTCCCTCAGGACATCGATCACGCCGTCCCAGGCGGCCACCTCCGCGGCCTCGCATGCGCGCAGTTCCGCGTGCGGGGAGGGCGGCCGCACGATGCGCCCATGCGCCATCGCCGGCAGCACCATGTCGTGGATGAAGACGAAGTCCCCGAACACCTTGTCCGCGATGTCCTCGCGCGGCTGCGACTGGCCGACCACGCGATAGTCGGCGGGGCGCCTGAGAGCCACGTCCGCGCTGGCGGCGACGTCGAGCAGCGCGGGGTCGGCCATCTCCCAGTAGCTGCCAAGGCGCCGATCGCCATCGAAGAAGACGCCGTCGGCCACCCGAATTGCCGCGGGCGGCACGCCCTGCGCTTCGGAGACCGCCGCCAGGTAGATGGCCCGCGCCTGCGCGCAGACATGGCGCAGCGCCGCCCCCGAGTGCTGCACCGACAGGCTGCCGGAGGTCACCGCCTCGTCCGGGCTCGTGCCCGTCACGGCCGCCACCATGCGAACCCGCGCGAAGCCGATGCCGAGCTCTTCCGCCGCGATCTGCGCCAGCGCATTCAGGATGCCCTGGCCGAGCTCGACCTTGCCGGAGTACACCTGGGCATGCCCAGAGGGGTCGATGCGCAGCCATGTCGCCAGCCGGCTGTTGGCCAGCAGGCTGGCCGGCAAGGGCGCGTTCGAAGTAGGTCCCGCCATGGGCCTCAGGCCTGGCTGCCGGCGGCGCGGCCGATCGCCCGCAGCACGCGCGGATGCGTGCCGCAGCGGCACAGGTTGCGCGCCATCGCCTCGCGCATTTCCGCATCGCTGGGGCGCGGGTTGCGCCGCAGCAGGGCCACGGCTGAAACCAGCATGCCCGAGGTGCAATAGCCGCACTGCGCCGCCTGTTCGGCGATGAAGGCGCTCTGCACCGCATGCGGAGCCGCGCGCGTGCCCAGCCCTTCGGCGGTCCGCACGCGCTTGTTTTCCACCGACCACATGGGCGTGTCGCAGCTCGGCACGGCCTGGTCGTCGATCAGCACCATGCAGGCGCCGCACTCACCCTCGCCGCAGCCGAAGTGGCTGGCCTTCAGGCCCAGCTCGTTGCGAAGCACGTCCAGCAGCGAGCGCTCCGGGTCGACCGTCAGCGTCTGCGGCCGGCCATTGACCGTCAGCGGCACCGGCCTGGCGTTCAGTCCACCGTGATGTGCGCCGACTCGACGATCTTGCGCCACTTGGCGATGTCCTGGTTGAGGTACTGCGTGAAGGCGGCGGGCGGCATCGCCATCCCCACCACGCCGGTCTTGGCCCAGGTCGCGCGGATCTCGGGGTCCTGCACGATCTTGCCGATCTTCTGGTTGAGCAGGTCGACGATCGGCTGGGGCGTGCCCTTGGGCGCCAGGATGCCAAGCCAGAGCGTCGCCGTGTAGTCGGGCAGGCCGAGCTCGGCCATGGTCGGCACATCGGGCAGCACGGTCGAGCGCGTCTTGCCGGTGGTTGCCAGCGCGCGCACCTTGCCGGTCGCGATCAGGTCGCCCATGGTGCTGACGGCGTCGAACATCATGTCCACCTGCCCGCCGAGCACGTCGGTGCGGGCGGCGCCGCTGCTCTTGTAGGGGATGTGGACGACGTTGATGCCCGCCATGCTCTTGAAGAGTTCGCCGGCCATGTGATAGGGCGTTCCGGTGCCGGAAGACGCGTAGTTCAGCTTGCCCGGGGCGGCCTTGGCCTGCGCGATCAGCTCGGGCAGCGTCTTCGCCGGCAGGCCGGCGCGCACCACCAGCACCAGGGGCGAATCGTTCACCGGCGCCACGGCGACGAAGTCGCGCATCAGCTCGTAGGGCTTCTGGCGCAGCAGCGATTCGTTCACCGTCTGCGTGTTCGACATCATGAGCAGGGTGTAGCCGTCCGGCGGCGACTTGGCCACGTACTGCGTGCCGATGACCGCGCCGGCGCCGGGCCGGTTCTCCACAATGAAGGACTTGCCGCTTTCCTTGCCCAGCTGCAGCGCCAGGATCCGCGCGTAGATGTCGGCCGACCCACCCGGGCCGAAGGGCACCACGATGGTGACCGGCCGCGAGGGATAGCCCTCCGGCGCCTGGGCCTGGGCCGGCTGCGTCAGCGCCAGTGAGGTGAGGGCGGCGAGCGCCCATGCGGCCAGGCCGCGGCGAGGATTCGTCTTCAAAGTCTTGTCTCCTTGTGTCGTGCGTTCCGGCCGAGGTGTCAGCCGACGGTGTTCTCGAGCACGCCGATGTCCTGGATCTCGATGCGGATCGCGTCCCCCGACTGCAGGAACTTCGGCGGGTTGAAGCCGATGCCCACGCCGGCGGGCGTACCGGTCGCGATCAGGTCGCCGGGCAGCAGCTCGATGCCGGCGGAAATGGTTTCGATCAGAGTCGGGATGTCGAAGATCAGCTGCGAGGTGTTGGCGTTCTGGCGCAGCTCGCCGTTGATCCAGCACTTGACGTCGAGCTTGGCCGCGTCCAGCTCGTCGGCCGTCACGAGGTAGGGGCCCATCGGGCAGAAGCCGTCGAGCGACTTGCCCAGGAACCACTGGCGGTGCAGCTTCTGCAGGTCGCGCGCGGTGACATCGTTCACGATCGTGTAGCCGAACACGTGCTTGAGCGCATCGGCCTTCTTGATCCCGCGTCCGGCCCTGCCGATGACGACGGTCAGCTCGGCTTCGTAGTCGAGCTGCTTGACGACGCCCGTGTGCGGGGGGATCGCATCGCCGGGGCCGATGATCGAGGTGAAGGCCTTGGTGAAGACCACCGGCGCTTCAGGCGCATGCTCGCCTTCCTTGGCGCTGCTGTCGAAGCCCGACTTGCTGAACTCCACCGCGTGCTCCGCGTAGTTCTTGCCCACGCACAGGATGTTGCGCCGCGGCTTGTCGATGGGCGCCAGCAGCCTGGCGCCGCTCAAGGGCCGGCCCTCTCCCTTGGGTACCAATTGGCTCTTGACCTGGTCGTAGTTCGCGATGAGATCGACGAGGTCGCCGGCGAAGCCCGGAACCAGCTCGGCGATCGGCCAGAAGCGCTCAGCGCGGGTATCGACCAGGGCAGGTGTGCGGTTGCCGGCCAGGGAAAGCGATGCGAGTTTCATGTCAGCGTGACCGCCGGACGGCGGCAGAATGGCGAAATGGGTTGCGGGAAGCGCAATGTAGAACCAAAATGGCCTTGACTCAATACCAATGCTCAAAATTATTAAACCAATTGGTCCAATTCAGATGAAGACTCACGGGAGTTTCGAATGAGCGAGCGGGAAGCCCAGGCGGCGGGCGCGGTGCCCAAGGCCGCGGGCGCCAAGGCGCTCTCGCGCTACCTGCAGGAGGGCATGGCCAGCGGCAAGCTGCGCGCCGGCGTCAAGCTGCCGGCCGAGCGCGAGCTGAGCGAGCGTTTCGGCGCTTCGCGCGGCGCCGTGCGGCGCGTGCTGTCGGGCTTTCGCGAGCGCGGCCTGATCACGCAGGCCGTGGGCAGTGGCACCTTCGTCGCCGGCGCGGCCGAGGAATTGATGCACGGCGTCGCCGACGCGGGTTCGCCGATGGACGGCAACGTCAGCCCGGCAGAGTTGATGGAAGCGCGCCGACTGATCGAGCCCTTGATGCCGGCTTTGATCGCCCGCAACGGCACGGCGGCGGATTTCGCCGCGATGCAGGAATGCCTCAGGCAGTCCGAGGCCGCGCAGAGCATCGAGGACTTCGAGCATTGGGACGGCGAGTTGCACAAGGCACTGGCCGTGGCCACCCACAACGCCTTCTTCGTGCGCATCCTCGACCTGACCCAGCGCGTGCGCGACCAGGGCGAGTGGGGCCGGCTCAAGGCGAAGTCATTGACCGCGCAGCGCCGCGCGCAGTACGAGCAGCAGCACCGCGCGCTGGTCGACGCCCTGCGCGACCGGGATGCGGCCGCCGCCGCCCGCCTGCTGATCGCGCACCTGGACCAGATCCAGCGCAACCTGTTCGAGGATTGAAGCGTTCAGGGCGAGGGCGGCGCGTTGCCGTCTTCGTCGTTGGAGGCCGCGAACAGGCTCCATGCGGCCATGAACAGCGCCGCGATCACCGGCCCGATCACGAAGCCGTTGATGCCGAAGAGCGCCATGCCGCCGAGGGTCGAGATCAGCACGATGTAGTCGGGCATCTGCGTGTCCTTGCCGACCAGCAGCGGGCGCATGACGTTGTCTACCACGCCGACCACCAGCACGCCGAAGGTGATCAGCGACACGCCCTGCCAGATGTGGCCGGTCGCGAGGAAGTAGATGGCCACCGGCAGCCAGATCAGCGCGGCGCCGACCGCGGGCAGCAGCGAGAGGAAGGCCATGATCACCGCCCACAGCAGCGCGCCCTGCACGCCCAGCACCCAGAACGCGAGCCCGCCCAGCGCGCCCTGGGCGATGGCGACCGCCACGTTGCCCTTGACCGTCGCGCGGATCACGGTGGTGAACTTGTTGAGCAGGTAATGGGTGTGCGGCCGGGCCAGCGGCAGCGCCTGGCGGATGGTCTTCGACAGGTCGCCGCCGTCGCGCAGCAGGAAGTACAGCAGGTACATCATGACGCCGAAGCTCACCAGGAAGTCGAAGGTGTTCTGGCCGATGCTGAGCGCGTGGGTGGCGATGGCCTGGCTGCCCTGCGCCGCATTGGCGGAAATGCGGGCGATGAGGCCTTCGAGATTGCCCAGGCCGAAGCGGTCCAGAAGATTGAGCGCCCAGTGCGGGATGGCGGCCACGATCTGCTGGAAGTAGTTGGCGAAGTTGATCTCGCCCGAGCGGATGCGCTGCGCCACCAGCGACACCTCCTCCACCAGCGAGACGGTGATCATGCTCAGCGGGATGATGACGATCACCAGGGCCACCGCCAGCGTGGCCAGCGCGGCCATGTTGCGTCTTCCGGGCATCCGCTTGAGCAGGGCCCGGTACAGGGGCGTGAACAGGATCGCCAGCGCCACGCCCCACAGCACCGCGCCGAAGAAGGGCATCAGGATCCAGCAGAAGGCGGCCGTGACCACGGCCAGCAGGAACAGGAAGACCGCGCGCTGGAGTTCGGGAGAATTCATAGGCGGGTCGACTTTAGCCGACCTTGGCGCCGCCCGGTTCGCTTCAGCGCCCGCCGCGCGGCAGCGCGACCGGCGCCAGCGTGGCCCGCAGGCGCTCGTCGGCGCCCGGGCCGGCGACCACCTCGACCTGCAGCGCCTCCTCGACGTTGCCGATGTGCTCGAGCATCAACTGCCGCGCCTGCGCCGTGTCGCCCGCGTCCAGCGCGGCCACGATCGCCGCGTGCTCGGCGCACGATTGCGCGGCCTCGTGCTTCGACTGGAAGAGGGTGGCCGCCAGGGTGGTGCGCGCGGTCAGGTCGCGCAGCACGTCGCACAGCAGGCGGTGCCCCATCTGTTCGGCCAGGCAGACATGGAAGTCGGCCAGCAGGAAGGCGCGCGTGGCGGCGTCGGCGCCCGCGATGGCGCGTTTCTCGTCGGCGATGTGCTCGCGCAACTTGCGGATCACCTTCGACAGCGGCCGGCCGGCCTCGGCCAAGATGCCGGACTCGACGATGCGGCGCGCCGCGAAGGCGTCGCGCGCCTCCTCGGCCGAGGGCTGCACCACATACCAGCCGCGGCGCGACTGCACCTCCACGAAGCCGCGTGCCTGCAGCTGCATCAGCGCCTCGCGGACCATCGTGCGGCTGACGCCGAAGTTCTCCGCCAGCGCCTGCTCCCCGAGCCGCTCGCCGGGCGCGAGCTTCTGCGCCAGGATGGCTTCGACCACGCGCGCGGCGATGGTGGTGGGGGTGACGTCGGTCATGGCGCCATTCTCGTCGGCCTTCGGCGACGTCCTTCAGTGCGCGGGCTGGATCGCCACCGGCGCGCCGTGCTCGGCCAGGGGTTCGTCTTCCGGCGAGTGCGTGCCGTTGAGCACCGCGTGGGCGCGCTCGCGGTCGATGTCGCCCTCCCAGGCCGCGATCGCGACCGTCGCGACGCAGTTGCCGATCAGGTTGCCGAGCGCGCGGGCGATGCCCATGAACCAGTCGACCGACAGCACCAGCACCAGCCCGATGGCGGGAATGGCGGGGATCGCATGCAGGGTCGCGGCCAGCACGACGATCGCGGAGCCCGGCACGCCGTGCGCGCCCTTGGACGTGACCAGCGCGATGGCGAGGATCGTCAGCAGGTCGGCCATCGAGATCGGCGTGTTGGTGGCCTGCGCGATGAAGACCGCGGCCAGCGTGATGTAGATCGAGAAGGCATCGAGGTTGAAGGAGTAGCCCGTCGGGATCACGAGGCCGACGGTCGAGTCGCGGATGCCCATGTGGCGCAGCTTGGCCATGATCTGAGGCAGCACGCTGTCGGAGGAGGTCGTGGCGAACACGATGGTGAGCTCCTCCCGCAGGTAGCGCAGCAGTTTGACGAGGCTGAAGCCCGACAGGCGCATCACGAAGCCGAGCACGACGAAGACGAAGATCAGCACCGCGCCATAGAAGAGCGCGACCAGCATGCCCAACTGCTTGAGCGAACCGATGCCGTACTTGCCGACCGTGAAGGCGATGGCGCCCAGCACGCCCAGCGGCGCGAGCTTGATGAGGATGCCCATGATCTTGAAGAGCACCAGCGACAGGGCATCGACCACCACGGCGACCGGCTTGCCGCGCTCGCCGAGCAGCGAGAGCGCGCTGCCGAAGAGCACCGCGAACAGCAGCACCTGCAGCACGTCGCCGGTGGCGAAGGCATTGACCACGGTGGTCGGGATCAGCTTCATCAGGAATTCGACCGTGCCGCCGCTGGTGAGCCTCTCGGCGGTGGTGGTGTAGGCGCCCAGGGCCGAGGCATCGAGCTTGCCCGGGTCCACGTTCATGCCGACGCCCGGCTTGAACACGAAGGCGAGCACCAGGCCGAGACCCAGCGCGATGGTGGTCAGCACCTCGAAGTAGATCAGCGCCTTGACGCCGACGCGACCCACGCGCTTGAGGTCACCCGCGCCGGCGATGCCGTGCACCACCACGCAGAACACCAGCACCGGAATGATCATCTTGATCAGCTTGATGAAGCCGTCGCCCAGCGGCTGGAGCTTGACGGCGAAGGCGGGAAAGAACAGGCCCGCCACCACGCCGAGAAGCAGCGCGATGACCACCTGACCGAAGAGCGATTTGGCAAAACGGGGCATGGCGGATCTCCGTGAATGGTTGCATGCAAGGAGTCATTGAACTTGCATACAAGCAATGTAGGCAAGATCCTGGGAAATTCTGTGAGGGTATTCCCGAGGCCTGCCGCGACGGATGATGGGTATGGGGCTATGCCAAGGGTCGGTGTGGGCTGCCTGGTGGATTCCTGCCGACATTGCGCCGCGTGCGGCAAGGGGCTGGGAGCAGTATTGCGAGAACGGCCGCGTCGACACCTACAACAGCGTCGACCGCCATGACGGCCAGCCGAGCGGCAGATCGCCGAGGTGCTGGTGCGCAGCCTGAGCTCGGATGCCGCAACCCAAAGACCTTCGAACTGGTGGCCGAGCGCGGCCCTGCGACGGCGGACCTCGACGCCTTGTTCGCCCGCCTGGACGCGGATGCCGCCGGCGCACTCGATGCGGTCCGCGACGCCGCGAACATGCCTTTGTCCGACGAGCCCGCGCGGGTGCGCGAAGACCTGCAGCGGCTCGCCGCCTGACGGGCCGGATCGCCCGTCACTTCCTTCCTGTCCCATCGCCCAAGCAAAGGAGCCCGCATGAAGTCACTGATCGCCGCCGCCACCATGGCCCTCACGATGCTCGAACCGGCTGCCGCCGCCGACCCCGAGCTGCACATCACGCGCGCCGGCACGCGGGCGGTCAATACCGCGCCGGCCGACTGGCTCGAGAAGGTTCCGGACGAGCAGTATCGGGTGACACCGCTGAAGGTGGCTGCCGCTGCTGCCTCTGCCCCGCGGGGGCGGCAACTGTTCGGCGATGTCGCGCCGAAGTTCGCGCAACTGACGGACGAAGTGCTGTTCGGCGACGTCTGGGCCCGGCCCGGACTCTCCCAGCGCGATCGCAGCCTGATCACGGTAAGTGCGCTGATCGCGATGAACCGCCCGGACCAGTTGCGGGCTCACATGGCGCGTGCGCGGCAGAACGGCCTGAGCGACGCGGAGCTGATCGAGACCGTGACGCACCTTGCGTTCTACGCCGGCTGGCCGAGCGCCGTCACGGCCATCGGCGTCGCTCGCGACGTGTTCGCCGCCAAGCCTTGACGGCGGATTCCTTGCCGGCACGAATGTCGGGACGAAGTGCCGTGAGAGTCGGCATCGGCAGACTTCAGTGCACAGCCTGATCCGCCGCAGGGCCTGCGGGCCCGGTCGGCGGGACTGTCCAAGGATAGGTAGTGGTCATGATGCTTCCTGGAGTGTGAATGGGGTCTGTTGCCGGTTCGTTGGCGTCAGAGCTTGGCGAGCGGCACCTGGAGATCGGCGAGCTGCTGTGGATCGACGCTGGTGCGGCGTTCGATAAGGCGGCGCGCGAAGCGCAAGTCGCGAGCAGCGTTCGGCCCCATTGCTGCCACGACCTTGTCTCCATCCAGGAAGAACATCACGAAGGTGTTGGAGTCCGGGTCTCCCCGAACCACGACTTGGTGCGCTGGCGTCGGGATTCCATAGATCTGGAGATTGACGTCGTACTGATCCGACCAGAACCAGGGCAGCGGCTGGTGGTTCACTGTGGTTCCAAGCGCAGCGCGCGCGGCGGCGATCCCTTGCTCCTGCGCGTTTTGCCAGGATTCAAGGCGCATGCGGCGTCCGGCCCACTCGCAATGCCAGACGGCCACGTCACCAGCGGCGAAGATGTCGGGATCCGACGAGCGGCACTGCGCGTCAACGCAGACGCCTCCATCGCAATCAAGGCCCGCCTCGCATGCGAGCTCATCGTTGGCGATCAAGCCCACGCCGACGAGGACGATATCGCATTCGATCTCTCGCCCGTCGCCCAATGCGGCGCTCAGGCTTCCCCCGGCTGTCCGGCCCAGACGAGCGACGTTCGCACCCAGTTCGATCCGAGCCCCGTGGGATGTGTGCAGACGCCGCAGATAGGCGGAAATCTCCACCGGAACCGTACGCTCGCACAGCCGATTCATCGTTTCCACGACGGTCACTTCCAGTCTCTTCTTCTTGGCCGTCGCGGCAACCTCGAGGCCGATCCAGCCGCCTCCGATGACCAGAAGTCGCTTGCCGGCGACCAGCGCGTCACCCAAAGCCTGCGAATCCTTGATGCTGCGTAGGGTGAAGACTCCGGCAAGATCCGCTCCGGGGATGCTCAGGCGACGGGCCCGACCTCCCGTGCAAAGAATCAACTTGTCATAGTTGACGGACTCTCCCTGCGTGAGCCGAACCTGCCTGGACCTCGTGTCGATGGCCGTCGCACTGACGTTGGGGCGCCAGTCCACGTGGAGAGCATCGAAGGCTTCCGGCTTCTGCAGGTAGGTTGTGTCCGCGCTTGCGTTGCCGGAAAGAACCGCCTTGGACAGCGGCGGGCGTTCGTAGGGCCGATGTGCTTCGTCGCCGATCAGGACGATCCGACCCGCGAAACCCTCGCTGCGCAAGGTCTGAGCTGCCCAGCCGCCTGCCTGGCCGCTGCCGACAATGACGATTGTCTGGGCGCTGGCGCTCATGAGCACGGGCAGTCGATGGGGCAGCGTGCCCCTGTCTTGTGCGCAATCGCACGGAGATTGGTTTGGCGCATTGAAGCTTCCAGTCCTGTGGATGTAGCGCGCAGCGGGATCTTCAACCCGTGGCCGTGGGCCGGTGGTGCCGCCGCGCGAGGTGCACCGAGGGGTTCAGGAGGATCGGCCCAGCGAAAGAAAGACCCGATTGGCTTCGATCTTCACTGGGTACGATCGAATGGCCTCGGTGACGGGGGCGCAAGTGGGCGCCCCGTTGCGGACGTCGAACCTGCCCTGATGCAAGGGGCATTCGATCTCATGCCCTTCGAGGAAGCCCTCGCACAGGCGGGCGTGCCCGTGGGTGCAGATGTTGTCGGTGGCGTAGATCGTGCCCTCCACGCTGTACAGCGCGATGTCGCGGCCATCGACCACCACGCCTACCACGTCGTCTGCGGGCACCTGGTCCAAAGGTGCGGCGTCGGTCCATTGCAACTCGCTCATGACTGGCCTCAAATCGGATAAATGATGGAATTCGGGATCATTTCGCTGTCGTAGATGACTTGCCGCGAAGCGAACTTCAGGCCCTGCTCGGTGCGAACCACGGTGTCGATGTAGCGGCCAACGCTGAAGACGGAAGAAAGCTCGGAGAGCTTGGTGCGGAACACCGCGTAGTTGGCCTCGCATTCGAAGCGACCTGCTTCGGCTTTCAGGACGAGCGGCGTTCCGACGACATGGCGCTGGTAATAGGGGTCGTGGAACAGCGTCTCGCGAATGCCGTAGACGCGATCCTTCAGCATGCCCTTGCTCTCGAAGGACAGCGTGGCGAGCGGAAAGCCGCGCTCGTGGTTCTCTCGCGGCTGCAGGCGGTAGCTGCACTCGTCCGTGAAGAATTCGGGCCACAACTCCCATTGCCCGGAGCTGACTGCATTGGCGTAGCTGGCGTAAAGCTGATTCAGTTCGAAGTAGTCTTGATGGTTCATCTCAAGCCTCCATGACCTTGCGCCAGTATTCGTACATTCCACGGATCAGGGTCTCCGTGACCATGTGATCGGTGTCGCCGACTTCGCGACCCCCGAGCTCCGCGAGCGCGCGATGGAAAGGCTTCTGTTCGAAGCCCTTCTGAGAAAGCTCGATGACTTCTCCGTCATCGGCCGACACGAAGCCGGCTGGCCCGAAGAGGTTGGCCTGGCGCAGCCGGCGCCGCGTCATCGCGGCATCGTCGTTCTCGAAGCCGAAGTGCGTCCAGACAAAATCGAAGGCGCCCGGGCCACTCGGCTGGATATGTCTCGTCGAGACGCTGTTGACCTGCTGCTGGAAGATCACGCTGGGGAACAGCGTCATCATGACCGCAGTCGGGCCGCCCCACCAGGGCTCCGGCACGATGTCGAGGAAGCGATCATCGTTGAGCTGCATGCTCTCCTTGAAACTGGAGACCTGGGTGACCTGGTCCGCCTTGCCGCTCGCGCCGCGGGTCGAGATCATCGCGGCATGGCGATGATGCCGGTCCATTCGGAGCTCGGACTTGTTGTCTGCGCGCCAGAGCCCAAAAGTCACGAACCAGGTGTGGAGCAGGCCGGGGTGGTACGGATCCTTGATGTTCTCCTGCATCAGTTTCCAGTTGCCTGGGATGCGCTGGCGGTTGTAGCCGAGGATCGTCAGTTTCCGGCCGTCGAACAAGCGATCGAAATACCGCAGGATCTCCGGCCCCATGAAGTCTTCAAGTGATTCGACATCAGGGTCGAACGAAGCAAAGACCACGCCGCCGCGCGTCGCAACCTTCAGCTTGTTGAGGCCATGGTCGGCGGGCTTGAAGTCGGGCGGCATTCCGCCATTGATCTTGCCATCCTGTTTGACGCCGCGTCGAAAGGGCACCCCCTGCAGGTCGCCGGTCAGCGAATAGTTCCACTGATGGTAGGGACAGGTGAGTCCCCCTGCCTTTCGATTGCCATGGCGCTCCCGGCAGAACTGCATGCCCCGATGAGCACACACGTTCTCGACGACGCTGATGGAGTTCTCGGAGTCCCGCACCATGATGACTGAGCGTTCGCCCACCACAGTGCGCTTGAAATCGCCGATCTCCGGGATCTCCGCCTCAAGGCCTGCATAACACCAGTGCCCCTTGTAGAAGAGCCGCTCCAGCTCGCGCCGATGCTGATCGGCTTCGGTGTATGCCATGAAGGGGATGCGGCTCGTGCCTTTGTCTTCCCAGTGAATCTTCTGAGGGAACACTGCTGATGTGTCATCCATGTTTGTCTCCTGTCAGGTCGTGTGGGTCGACCTGCGCATCGCGGTAGGGCAATGATCGATCTGTCGAGCTCATCGTTCAATAGAATATGGTCAATAGTCAAAATTGATTTTGAGAATGTAGGGATGCCGTGGAACTCAAGGACATCGATCTCAATCTCTTGGTCGTCTTCCAGCAATTGCTGGTCGATCGGCGGGTTTCGAAGGTTGCCGAGAACCTCGGGCTGTCCCAGCCGGGCGTGAGCAACGCGCTGGCACGGTTGCGCAAGCTCACCGACGACCCCCTCTTTCTTCGGACGCCTAAGGGAATGGAGCCAACCCCGTTCGCGCAACAGCTCGCCGAGCCGACGGCGAGTGCCCTGCAAATCATCCATTCGGCGATCAACCAACGCGCCACGTTTGACCCGGCTGCCTCGAAGCGGGCATTCACCGTCGGAATGTCCGACATTGGAGAGATCTACTTCCTGCCCAAGCTCATGAAGGAACTGGCCCGTAGCGCGCCCAACGTGTCGCTGAGCACTGTCCGCAACACCGCAGTCAATCTTCAGGATGAAATGGAGTCAGGCCATGTCAGCCTTGCGATCGGGCTGCTGCCGCAGCTCAAAGCCGGCTACTTCCAGCGCCAATTGTTCAAGCAGCACTACGTGTGCATGTTCCGGCGCGGCCACCCGCTCGACAAGCGGACGATCTCGCTCGATGCCTTCTCGGCGGCCGAGCATGTGGTCGTGGTCTCCGAGGGGACGGGGCATGGCAGGGCGGACGAGCTCCTGGTTCGCAGGAAGGTGGTTCGCAAGGTCGTCTTGACTGTTCCTCATTACGTGGCAGTGGGGCACATCCTGCACGACTCCGATCTGGTGGCCACAGTGCCGGAGCGGCTAGCGCAAGCGCTGTTGGAACCCTTCGGGTTGTCCTATGTTCGCCACCCCGCCAAACTGCCTGAGATCGCGATCAGCTTGTTTTGGCATGGGCGTTACCAGAAGGATCCGGCCATTTCCTGGCTGCGTTCGTTGATTGTCCGATTGCATGGAGAGAGAACCGCCGATTGAGCCGGTAGAGCGACCGACGGGGGTGGGCAAGATGTGGGACCAGGGCCTCGGCATACGCGGCGAAGGGGCGGCCGGATTGACGAGGGTCGGTGTTATCGAGAGGCTCCGAGTCTGCCGACAGCCTTGATACAGCAGCAATCAGCCACGCCTCTTTCATGGTTGCGGGTTGAGCACCAGGTCGAAGTCCAGCGAATAGCGGCCGTCGGGCGCCTGAACCCAGTCGCCCAGCAGCGACTCGCGCACGCCGAACACGGCGTCGGAATCGAGGTACTTGTCGCCCCTGCGAAACACGTGCGTGACCAGCGTCTCGAAGCCGGGCGCGCGAACCATGAAGTGCAGGTGCGCCGGTCGCCAGGGGTGCCGCCGGGTGGCGCGCAGCATGTCGCCCACCGTGCCGTCGACCGGGATCGGATACGCCTGGGCGACCACCGTCCTGAAGCTGAAGCGGCCTTCGGCATCCGATGCCAGCACACCGCGCGCCTGGTGCCTGTCCAGGCCGTCGTACTGCACGTCGTAGCGGCCCTGCGCATCGGCCTGCCAGACCTCCAGCTCGGCACCCGCGATCGGCTTGCCGTCCAGTCCGCGCACCGTGCCGCGCACCTCGCAGGGCTCGCCGATCGCGCCGTTGCCGACGTCATCGCCGTTTTGGTAGTGCGGCGCGCCTTCGACGTGGAAAGGCCCGAACACCGTCGCCTCGGTGCACCCGGCAGGCTTGTCGTGGTTCATCGCGACGGTGAGCATCGAGAGGCCGAGCGTGTCGCTCAGGAGGATGAACTCCTGACGCTTCTCGGTGCACTTCTGCCCGGTGGCCGTGAGGAACTGGATGCCCTGCATCCACTCGGCCTCGGTGAGCTTCACCTCGCGGGCGAAGTCATGCAGGTGATGCACGAGGCTGGTGAGGATTTCCTTCAGCCGGGGATCGGGCGTGTCGGCCAGGCGTTCGATCACGGCGCCGGTGATGGTGTGCTGGTTCAGGTTGCGCATGGGGTCGTCTCCTTGGTTGGGATCGGCTGGGTGGATGGATGGCGCTCAGTGCGAAGGCCGAATGCCGTCGAACGCATCCTGAAGAAGCTGTCGGATCGCACCGGCCTCCAGCGGCCGCGGATTCCAGTAGGGGTTGGTCATCGCAATCCGGCAGGCGCGATCGAGATCGGCGCCGCGCATGTCGATGTCCTTCAGGGCCATGGTGGCGCCGGCGCCGGAGGCCAGATCGAAGACGCTCTGCGCCGCGCTCGTTCCGCCGAGGGCTCTCGCGATCCGCTCCATGGCTTGCGGCGCCGCCTTGGCGTTGTAGGCAAGCGCATGGGGCAGGACGATGGTGTGCGTTTCCGCATGCGGCAGGTTGAAGCTGCCGCCGAGCGTGTGGCAGAGCTTGTGATGCAGGGCCATGCTCACGCTACCCAGCACCGCGCCGCACAGCCATGCGCCATACAGGGCCTCGCTTCGGCCGGCCGATGCCTGCGCGGTGCCGCCGGTCGCGAGAAGGGGCAGGGCGCGGCCCAGCGCGGCGATGCCCTCCTGCGCCATCAGGTCCATGATCGGATTGGTGTCGCGTGCATAGAAGCTCTCCGCCGCATGCGCGATGGCGTTGATTCCACTGGCGACGCTGACGGCCACGGGCAGCGAACGCGTGAGAGCGACGTCGTAAATCACCGTGCGCGGCCTCACCCGCGCGCTGGTCCCGGTCTTCTTCAGGCCGTCCACCGTGATGCCGTAGATGCCGGTCATCTCGGAACCGGCATAGGTGGTGGGAATGGCCAGCACGGGCAGTCCCGCTTCGAGCGTCATGGCCTTCGCGAGGCCGATCGTGGACCCGCCGCCCAGGGCCACCAGGCAGTCGGCGCCCAGGTCACGCGCAGCCTTGCGGCCCTGGTGGACGAGGTCGAGAGGAACGTGCATGGCGGCCTTGTCGAAGACCCCGGCACAGCAGGCGCCCAGAATCGATGCGATGCGTTCGGCCTCGGCGCGTTGACCCGGTGTGCTGAGGACCATGGCACGCGCGGCGCCCAGAGCATCGACTTCGGCGCCGAGGCGGGCCAGTATGCCGTCGCCGAACAGGATGCGCTGGGCGTGGCTGGTATGAGTAAAGGTCTTCATGCCGTGCCGATCTCGTGCAGCGAACCCGCCCGGTGATGTCGTGCGCGGTCGACGAACCTCATGCGCAGCAGATCGCCCGGATCCGCCTCGACTTCATCGTCGGCGACCAGGTGCACCGTGCGCCGGCCGGAGAGAGGGCCGCCGCGGACCTGCAACAGCGCAGGAATCCACGACGACCCCGTGCCGCCGCGCCTGACCGCGCCGACGTAGTCCGCGGGAGCCGGTGCGCACATGGCCATCGGCAGCTCCGCCTCCACGACGCGGCGCGATGCGATCACCGCGCGGGTGACGGTCCCGGTCATCTCGTGCGGGCGCTGGAGCATGGCCGCCGCACCCGCGAGGTCCCCGAGCTGGATCAGGCGGCGCGCCTCCGTCGATGAGCTGTGCACCGGATCCCGCGACCCCGGTATCGCATCGAGACGCACCGGCGCGACGGCGAAGCCGAGTTGCAGACCCAGCGTCGCCAGGTAGCTCACCGTGCCTTGCCGTGCGCGTCCGCAAGCGAAGTTCTCGCCCACGATCAGCTCCCGCATGCCCAGCTGTTCGACCAGCGTAGTGAACACGAATTGGTCGGCGGGCTGCCGCCTCCTGGCCTGGTCGAAGCGCAGCACCAGGCAATGGTCGACGGCGCCGGTGGCTGCGAGCAGCTGCATCCTGTCGTCGAGGCTGGACAGCAGCATCGGGCGCGCATCGGGTCGGACCACGGCCCGCGGATGCGGGTCGAAGGTGACCACCGCGGTGGGCAAGCCCAGCTGCGAACCCCGCGAGCGCAACTGGCGCAGCACCTTCGTGTGTCCGCGGTGGACGCCGTCGAACATGCCGATCGAAACGACCGAGGCCGGCAGGCGGAAGTCGCTGGATCCCGTGATGACATTCATGAGAAGGCCTTTCGCCCGGCGGGCAGGTCGTTGCGATCGAGGCTCAGATGGCGAGCGTGCCGCTCAGGGAGAGCCGCTCCTGATGCCTTGCCGCGTCCATCGCCTTCGCATAGTCGGCCGTCGCCTTGTAGTCGGTGTTGTCTTCGGCCACCGAGTCGATGCCGCAGACCTGGCGTGCCAGCTTGCCGTAGGTGCCGGAGCCGGAGAACTCGGCGCGCTGCATCGTCAGCATGCGGATGCTCTGCAGCGGCGTGCCGTTGAAGTTCTCGAACACGAACAGGCGGTTGCCCCAGTCGGTCAGGAACAGGTCACGGATGACCCGTCCGATGCGCAGGCGATCCTTCGGCCGGCCGACGGGACCGGAGTTCATCTTCTCGAACATCGTGTTGAGCTTGGAGTCTTCCCATTGATCCTCGGTGGCGAAGAGCAGGGCGCTGCGGCCCGACAGGTCGACCAGCTCGTAGATCATCTGGGAGAAGTTCTCGAGATAGAGTGCGCGCCCGAAGTCGTAGATCAGGATGTTCGGCTTGTAGAGCCCGCCCGGCGTGTGGAAGCCGAGTTCCTCGCTGGCGACCACGTGCGCCAGCATGGCCTGGTGGAAACCGATGAGCTTGGCGACCCGTGTCTGCACCGCCGGGATCTTGCTGGTGCCGATGTGCTCGGTGATGAGAACGGCCAGGCCGGCCATCAGCTCTGCTCGAACCATCTGGCGAACGAGTGCGTGGTAGTGCAACCAGTCGAAGACGCGCTGCGGATAGAGCTTCGCGTGCTCGGGGTTGCCCAGGTGGAAGACGTGCGACCATGGGATGAAGACCTTGTCGAAGACCGTCATGCCGTCGAGCTCGTCGCCCTGCGAGGCCAGCGGATGCTCGGTGCGGTCTTCCTTCACCAGGCTCTCGCGGCACACCAGCGTGAGCCCCTTGGTTGCCACCGGGACAGCGGCGAAGATGATCTGGTCGGCCGGGATGCCGGGCCTGAAGAAGACGCCGATGTGGACCCAGTCCGCGAACGCGGTGCCGGTCGAGACGGCCTTGACGCCGTCCACGATGATGCCCTTGTCGTTGCGCTCGATCACGCGCAGTCCGGGCGATCGGGCCTGGGCTTCGGGTGTCGATCGGTCCATCTGCGGATCGACGAAGTTCGGCGCGCAGTTGTGATCGCGATTGCGCACGAACTCGGCGAACTCGACGATGTTCTTCGACAGCGCCTGGCCTTCGGTGCCGATCGACTGCTCCTGCCAGGGCGTCGGATCGTCGGTGTAGGTGGTGAGAACGTAGTTGTTGACGTCCGGCGTGCGCGGGAAGGAGGCACCGGCCATCTCGCGCATCACGGTCTCGTGGTAGCGGCGCTTGCGCTTGAGCTCTTCCTTGGTGCGATGGCCGAACCACATCATCGAGCGGCGCTCGCCCTTGTCGTCCACGTAGGTCATCACGTCCTGCAGGTCGGGGCGATGGTGCAGGTCGTAGAAGTCCGCGTGTCGCTGCGCGTAGTCGCGAGTCTTCGGATGCGTCGCGATGTTGTCGATCTTCTCGTTGCCGACCCAGACGACGCGGCCGTCGTTGAGGGACGCGAGATATTGCTTGCCCGTTCTTAGCATTTCAGTTCCTTTGGTTTGGAGGGGGACACAAGAAGCGTCGGCTCACGCTTGAGCGGTCGGCTGGGTGGTTGCATAGGCGCGCTTGCAGTACACAAGCGGTTCGCGGTGCTCTTCGATATGCGCCTTCGTCGCCAGCACCCTGGCGAGAAAGACGCTGTGTGTTCCGACTTCCATCGCGCTGACGACGCGGCAATCGAGCGCGATCATGGCGTCTTCGCTGTAGGGAGCGCCGGTCGCCAGCGTGCGCCAGTTCCCCTGCTCGAAGCGAGCCTTCATGGGGATCGCGCCGACGCCGGCGAACATGTCGGATGTGCTGCGCTGCTGCGAACTCAACCAGTTCACGCACAGCACATCGTTGGCCTTGATCACGCCGTTGACATAGCTTCGGCGGTTCATGCATACCAGCACGGTCGGGGGTGTGTCGCATACCGAAGCCACCGCCGAACAGGTGACACCGGCCAGGCCGCCCGGCCCGTTCGTGGTGACGACCGTCACGGCGGTGACGGCGCGGGCCAGTGCATCCCGGAACTCCGGCACCGAGATCCCGGTGTCCTGCTCATTCATTGTCTCGTGGGTCATGTTTGCGCTCCGTTGAATGGTTGGGAGAGAGGAGGGACCTGATGCGGTGTGCGCCTGGAGAAATAGTAGGTGGGGCCTCTGCGGGGCGCCATGAGCGGGGGGGAATACGGACTATTCCGCGCCGTGAGCCGGAACGATCGAAGCCGCTCCCGCTGGTCTTGCACCACGAACCGACGCCGACGGGGTGACGCCTGGGACGCGGCTGCCGTCACTGTCCGCATGCCCTGGAGGAATAGTGCCCATGCCCCGGCAACGCTGTCCAAAGCCGGGTGGCAGCCCTAAGGTCGGACCCGCCAGGAGGGTCGGCGGTATATTTCGCAAACCAGGACTCGAGCATATGGGTACGAACCTACGCGGCCACGCAGATCAACTGGACCTCTACCAGCTTCAGGTCATCGACGTTCTGCTGCGCGAGCAAAGCCTCACCCGCTCCGCGCTGGTCCTCAACACCACGCAGCCCGCGTTGAGCAAGACCTTGGCGAGGCTGCGCGTCTACTTCGAGGACCCCCTGTTTGTGCGCGTGTCGCTGAGCATGGAGCCCACGCCCAAGGCCCTGGCGCTTGCGGCACCCATCCGGCTGATACTCGACGAGATGCAGCTGCTGCGCTGTACGCAAGTGCCCTTCGATCCCGGCACCAGCGACCGCAGCTTCAGCTTCTTCGCGGCGGACGCGGGCATGGTCGTGATGCTGCCTCCGCTGGTCAAGTCGCTGCATGAGCAGGCGCCGGGCGTGCGCCTGAAGGCGGTGCAGCTGGAAGAGGACCATCTGCATGACTGGCTCAAGTCGGGCAAGGTCGACCTGGCGATCGGTTCCTATCCCTCGCTGACCCAGGGCATCCGGCGACAGCGGCTCTTCATGGCGACTTTCATGAGCCTGGTGCGCAAGGGCCATCCGCGCCTCACGACGGAGCCCACGCTGGAGGATTTCGCGGCCGAGCAGCACGTGCTGGTCTCGTCGTCGGGCACGGGCCACGGCGTTGAATTGACCGAACATGCGCTCGAAGCCGCGATCCCGGCCCACCATTTCACGGTGCGCGTGCCCGGCTTCACTGCCGCGGCCGTGGTTGCCAAGCATACGGATGCCGTGGTGACGTTGCCCTCGCCGCTCGCCGCCGTGCTGGCCCGCGAGCTCGACCTCGAATTGATCAAGCCGCCGCTGCGACTTCCGCGATTCGAGGTTGCACAGTACTGGCACGAACGCTTCCACCGCGAGGCCGGCAACCAATGGTTTCGCTCGGTGCTGCATCAGCGATTCAGCGGCGACGCCCGATTCGACGGCAGCGACTGAACTCCTGGACCCGGCCTCCTTGACCCGGCACCAGGTCTGCGTGGCGTGCCGCGCCCGTAGGAGCGCGCCGCACCCTCAGCAGCGCTCCTGTCCTCCCCGAATCCGATGCGCTTCGTGTAGCTTGACACCAGCGTTCCCAGCGAGGACCCCGATGAAGATTGCCCAGATCGCTCCTCTCTACGAGGCCGTGCCGCCGCACCTCTATGGCGGCACGGAACGGGTTGTCGCGAACCTGACCAATGCGCTGATCGATCAGGGCCACGACGTCACCTTGTTCGCCGCCGCGGGCTCGCGTACGCGAGCCGAGCTGCTCGGGTTTCGCGACCAGGCGCTGCGCCTGGATCCCGCCGCGCTCAAGTCGGACCTCGCGAGCCATCTCGTGCTGCTGTGGGAGGCGCGCCGTCGCGCCCACCAGTTCGACGTGCTTCACTTTCACATCGATATGCTTCATTTCCCCTTCTTCGAGGACATGGCTGGCCGCACCTTGACCACCGCGCACGGCAGGCTCGACATCCTGGATCTGCCGCAAGCCTACGGTTGCTGGAACACCTTTCCCCTGGCATCCATCTCGAATCAGCAGCGCAAGCCCTTGCCCTTTGCAAACTGGATCGGGACCGTCTACAACGGTATCGATGAGACGCTCTTTCCGTTCCGCGCCGTGCCCGCGGGTGGCTACCTCGCGTTCCTGGGCCGCATTTCGCCCGAGAAGCGGCCGGACCGCGCCATCGCTATCGCCATCCGCGCGGGCATGCGGCTGCGGATCGCAGCCAAGGTAGACGCCGTGGACCGCGCCTATTTCGAGCATCGCATCCAGCCTCTACTGAAGCATCCGCTCATCGAATTCGTCGGCGAGGTAGGAGATGCGCAGAAGGCGGAGTTCCTGGGCAATGCCCAGGCTCTGCTTTTTCCTATCGACTGGCCGGAGCCCTTCGGCCTCGTGATGATCGAGGCGATGGCCTGCGGCACGCCGGTCGTGGCCTGGCGCTGCGGCTCCGTGCCAGAGGTGGTCGAGGAGGGCGTGACAGGCTTGGTGGTGAGCAGCGAGGAAGATGCCGTGGCTGCGGTGGGCGCAGCGGCGCGGCTCGATCGTCGGGGCGTGCGAGCGGGCTTCGAGCGGCGCTTCTCGTCGAGGGTGATGGCGGACGCCTATGTCGAGCTCTACCATCGGCTCCCCGCCATCGCCATGCCCGAGGCGGCCTGAACAGCCGGCGGTCGAATGACACAGGGCATGACTCAGGAGCCGGCACTGCTCGGGGGCGACACGCTTCCCGAGGTCCTCGAGCGCACGCCGCAGCGCCTCTTCGTCCTGAAGGAAGGCGACACTTTCCTGGTCGCCGACATGTACGGCGACGTGACGGGCGAGGCCGACGGTCTGTTCTCTAACGACACCCGGATGCTCTCCACGTTCCGCCTGCGCCTGGGCGGGCGCAGGCCGTCGCTGCTGTCTGGCGGCGTGAGCCAGGACAACGTCTTCTTCACGGCCCACATGACCAACCAGCCGCTGCCTCCGCTGGGCGATGCCGCAACGCCGCAAGGGGTCCTGCACGTCGAGCGGGAGCGCTTCCTGTGGAGCGGCCGTGTATTCGAGCGCGTCACGCTCTTCAACTACGGCCAGACGCCGGTGCGCGCGCCGCTCGT
Source organism: Variovorax sp. 01T432 (assembly GCF_056398605.1). Classification (NCBI taxonomy): domain Bacteria; kingdom Pseudomonadati; phylum Pseudomonadota; class Betaproteobacteria; order Burkholderiales; family Comamonadaceae; genus Variovorax; species Variovorax sp. 01T432. The sequence continues at coordinate 75,299 of NZ_JBFTPS010000002.1, read as the reverse complement.
TGTCCAGTTCGCAGCGGACTTCCGCGACATGTTCGAAGTGCGCGGCCAGAAGCGCGCGCGACGCGGCGAGCGGCAGCCGCCAGTGCTGAGCGAGCGGGCGGCGCAGCTGGGTTACGAGGGGCTCGACAAGGTGATGCGCAAGGTGTGCATCGAGTTCTCGCAGATGCCGCAGCGCCTCGATCAGGCGCATGCCGAGTTCCGCGTGGACGTCGTCGAGCGCAGGCCCTGGACCCTCTACATCGAGGTCGGGCCCGGGCCGACCGAGCCGCCCGGCCGCGGACGCTACCGGCAGGCCGCGGCGGCGGCGCGGCGCAGCATGCGTGTACGGCAGCGCAGCGGGGCGCGGGTGCAGGCCTCGGCTCGATTGTTCCAGTTGTGGCTCGACAAGTCGCGCGCCGACCTCGCGCTGCTGACCACGGAGTTGCCCACCGGGCCCTACCCCTATGCCGGCATCCCCTGGTTCTCCACGCCATTCGGCCGCGATGCCATCATCACGGCCCTGCAGACCCTGTGGCTCGACCCGTCGCTCGCGCATGGTGTGTTGGCCTTCCTCGCGCGCAACCAGGCGCAGCAGACCTCGACCTTCCGCGACTCGGAGCCCGGAAAGATCATGCACGAGACGCGCAAGGGCGAGATGGCCGCGGTCGATGAGCTGCCCTTCGCCAAGTACTACGGCGGGATTGATACCACGCCGCTCTTCGTGGTGCTCGCCGGCGCGTATGCCGAACGCATGGGCGGCGCGCGCGCCATCGAGCCTTTCTGGGCGGCGCTCGATTCGGCCGCGCGCTGGATGGAGCGCAGCATCGCCGGCAACCCCGACGGCTTCCTGAGCTATGCGCGCGGAGAGTCCAGCGGCCTGGCCAATCAGGGCTGGAAGGACAGCAACGATTCGGTCTTTCACGAAGACGGCACCACGCCTGAAGGGCCGATTGCGCTGGTCGAAGTGCAGGGCTATGCCTACCGTGCCTACCTCACGATGGCCGAGCTCGCGCAATGGCGCGGCGACGACGCGATGGCCGGCGATTGGAGGCGTCGCGCGGAGGACTTGCGCGTGGCGGTCGAGGAGCGCTTCTGGCTGGAGGACTTGCGGTTCTACGCGCTGGCGCTCGACGGAGCGGGGCGGGCGTGCAGGGTCAGGGCCTCCAATGCGGGCCACTTGCTGTTTTGCGGATTGCCGCGGCCCGAGCGTGGTCGGGCGCTGTCACACCAGTTGCTGTCGAGCGCTTTCGACTCGGGCTGGGGCATCCGCACGCTGCCGACGGAAGCCGTGCGCTTCAACCCCATGTCGTATCACAACGGTTCCGTATGGCCGCACGACGTCGTGTTGTGCGGCGCCGGCATGGCGCGCTACGGCGAGCGCGAGGGCCTCGTGCGGCTGATGAGCGGCATGTTCGAGGCCGCGACCTACTTCGGCATGCGCCTGCCCGAACTCTTTTGCGGCTTCGCGCGCTCGCCGGGCGAAGCCCCGACCTCCTACCCGGTGGCCTGCCTGCCGCAGGCCTGGGCTGCGGGTTCGGTCTTCATGCTGCTGCAGGCGACCCTCGGCCTGCGGATCGACGCACGCCGCATGATGATCCTCGTGGAGCAGCCGCGGCTGCCGCAAGACATCGACCGTTTGCATCTGCGCCACATGGACGTGGGCGGGCAGTGCGTCGACCTGAGTTTCCAGCGGCTCGGCGACCGCGTGGTCGCGTTCATCGAAGCGCAGCGCGGTCCGCACCAGGTGCGCCTCTCCGTGCAATATTGACCGGCGCGGGGCCCTCGGGTGCGTCCGTCGCGCGGTCGCCGCCTGCCCACACATCACGGCAGAACCTCCGCACTCGGCTTGTGCGAGGCCGCATGCAAGCGTTGCTCTGCGACGGCCAGCCTCGCGAACATGAGCAGCTCCACATCCGTGGGTCCAGGGCCCAAGCCTTCGAGGTGCAAGCGGAATGCGCGAACGATGCGGCCCTGCATTGCTTCCCTGACTTGCATCGCCGCCATCCATCCCCTGTGCGCAATCATGTCGTCAGCGTCCACCGAGAGTGGCGCCGGACCATGTCTGCTGCGAGAAGCGGTCGACGCGCGCTTCCGTGGCCGGGCCGCCGGTTGGCTGGGAGTCGCAGGCTCTGGCATTTCGTTCTCCTGAGAAGATCGCCCGAAAGGGAGTCTTTCAAAGACTGCCATTTGGCCGCGGCGCCAGGCCGCGGCTGTAAGACGGGGGCGCGATGTCTCGCCGGAATTTCCAAGGAGACCCGCGCAAGCCCGCCGGAGTTGCCCGGTCGCCGCTCGAAGCCCTTAGCGCCGTGAACCCGGCTCGCCGAGGGGCTGGCGCAGCGAAGCGACCGCGCTCCAGTAGACCCGGGCGTGCCGGAGGAGAAAGCCCAGCGCGAAGCCTACGAAGCCGCCGGCCATCACGCGGAAGATCAGTGGCACATCCTCGTCGCCGCTCGTCAACCCGAGCAAGAAAAGCGCAAACAGGCACAAGAAGGACCAGCGCAGCAGGTACGTCGGTGCGTGCGCACGAAGCCAATGGTTGTTGCGACGCCGCAGATCCGAGAGCTCCTCGCGCGCTGCGTCAGGCGGCGGGGCTTCGATGCACGCGTCGAAGAACCAGAATCTGCGCCAGACCGACGCATCGGTGGGCTTGCTGCTCAGGTTGTTCATGCCGTGGGTTTGGCTCGCGCGGCCATGCATCCCAGCAGGCCTGTACCGCATCCGCATGTCGGAAACGGCTGGCGAGTCATTGCTTCACTCGATCCTTCCGATCGCGGAATAATCGACCCCGGCACGGCGCGCATTCGCCATCGAATCCATGCCGCGTCCACAAGCACGGTATGGCACATGACGAGTGGGAAAAGCAGCGCCGACGTCCGCATCGGAATCTCAGGCTGGAGATACGCCCCGTGGCGCGGCCGCTTCTATCCGCGCGGGCTGACCCAGCGGATGGAGTTGGCCTACGCATCGCGCGTGCTGTCGTCGGTGGAGATCAATGGCTCCTTCTATTCGCTGCAGACGCCTGCGTCCTACCGGAGATGGCATGACGAGACGCCCGACGGCTTCCTGTTTGCGGTCAAGGGACCCCGCTACATCACCCACATGCGCCGACTCAAGGACGTGCGCATCCCGCTGGCCAACTTCCTGGCGTCGGGTCTGTTTGCGCTGGGGGCCAAGCTGGGACCGATCCTCTGGCAATTGCCCCCGAGCATGGCCTACGAGCCGCAGCGGCTGGATGCCTTCCTGTCGCTGCTTCCGCGGGATACGGCGGCCGCCGTCGAACTCGCGCGCGAGCACGACCCGCGGCGCTTGCACGACCGCAACTGGCTCGAAGCTCCGCCTGTGCGAAGGCTCCGGCACGCCGTGGAGGTGCGGCATCCCAGCTTCGTGGACGCGGGCTTCATTGCGATGCTGCGGCGGTACAAGGCGGCGCTGGTCGTGGCCGACACGGCGGGCAAGTGGCCGCTCCTGGAGGACCTGACGGCGGATTTCGTCTATGTGCGCCTGCACGGCGACAAGGCGCTCTACACCAGTGGCTATGACGATTCCGCGCTCGACCGCTGGGCCGCGCGGGTGGACGCATGGCGTTCCGGCGGGCAGGTCAACGATGCGCGCACCGCATCGCCCCGTGTGCCGAAGCGACGGACACGCCGCGATGTCTTCTGCTACTTCGACAACGACGTCAAGGTGCACGCGCCCTACGATGCCGCGCGCTTGGCCGCGCGGCTCGGGCTTGCGCATGGCATGAATGAGGACGGACGGTTCCCCACGCTCGAGGACTTGCTGTGCGGCGCGGCATGACCTTGCGCTGGTGTCCCTGCCTAGGTGTTTACGATAGTTTCATCATTTATGTCGACAGTGATGTTGACAATGATGTCGCCGACACCTAAATTTCACCTGCAGCTTCCGTTCAACCCAGAAGGGGGCTGCAGTCCCGCCGATGGGCCGCAGAACCTCGACGCGCCGACAGAGCGCGCGGGCTTCCATGCATAGCGGATCACCGTGTTTTCAATCTGCAACGGAGCGCACCGTCGCACAGGGCCGGCAGCCACTGTGCAGCGCCAACAGGAGACAAAGAATGCATTCCACAGTCGCGACCCCGGCCGCGCTCGCCAATCCGGCCCTCCAGCCCACCAAGGTGCGCTGGAAGATCTTCCTGATGATGCTGTTTCTCATCTCGATCAACTACATCGATCGCGCCTCTCTCTCGGTGGCCATGCCGATGATCGCCAAGGAGTTCGACATCGGCCCGGCGGTGCAGGGCCTGTTGCTCAGCTCGTTCTTCTGGACCTATGCCCTGATGCAGATCCCGGGCGGCATGCTGGCCGACCGCTTCGGGCCGCGCGTGGTCATCGCCGGTGCCACCCTGGGCTGGGGCTTCTTCCAGGCGATCGCCGCCGTCTGCACGGGCTGGGTGCCGCTGCTGCTCACACGCCTGGGCCTCGGCGCGGCGGAAGCGCCGATCTACCCGGCAGGGGGCAAGCTCAACGGCATCTGGATGACACAGACCGAGCGAGGCCGCGGCGCCACCCTGCTCGATGGCGGCGCACCGCTGGGCGCCGCGCTGGGGGCCATCCTGATCTCCGCGCTGATCGCCGTGCTCGGCTCCTGGCGCCTGTCCTTCGTCATTGCCGGCATCGGTACCGTCCTTGCCGGCTACTTCGCCTGGAGCTACATCCGCAACCATCCGCGCCAGCATCCGGGCGTCAACGACGCCGAGGCGAGCTACATCGAGGCCAGCCATGCCGCCGATGCCGCCAAGGAATCACCGCACGCGAGCGGTCGTGTGCTGGACTTCTTCCGCTACCGCTCGGTGTGGGGCATGTTCTTCGGCTGGATGTGCTTCAACGCGCTGTTCTATGGCCTGCTGACCTGGATGCCGAACTACCTGTCGAAGGTGCATGGCTTCGACATCAAGCAGATGGGCGGCGCCGTGTTCATCATGTTCTTCTCGGGCTTCGTCGGCGAAATGTTCGGCGGCTGGCTGGCCGACAAGTGGCAGGCCGCCGGTGCCACGCAGAGCAAGGTGCTGCGCACGCTGTTCGGTGTCTCCTCGATCATCGCCACGGTCTCGATCTACATGGTCGCGCAGATCAAGGACCCGGTCGCCGTCGTCGCGCTGCTGTCGGTGACGCTGTTCTTCCTGCGCTGGTGCGGCCTGTTCTGGTGCGTGCCGTCGATCCTCGGCACGCGCGCCCGGGTGGGCTTCCTCGGCGGCACCATGAACCTGGGCGGCAACGTGGCGGGCATCGGCGTGCCGATCGTGGTCGGCCTGATCGTGCAGGTCACCGGCTCGTATTTCATGGCGTTGATGTTGTTCGCGGCGGCGGGTGCCGGCCTGTTCGTCTGCTCGACGATGCTGATCGACTACAGCAAGAAGCTGCCCGTCTGATTCATCCACGCGGAGACGATGATGCTCATGTCCCATACCCTTACCCTGCGCGCCGCTCGCGCCGCGGCCGCCGCATTGGCGCTGAATGCCGCCTTCCTCGGCGCTGCCCTGGCCCAGCCCGCGGTCGAGGCCGAGCCGGGCATCGGCGCGGCCAGTCCCGAGGCCGTCGGCGTGGACTCGGCGCTGCTGGTGCGCATGTCCGAATGGATCCGCAAGGACAAGCTCGATGTACGCAGCCTGCTGGTCATCAAGGATGGCAAGCTGATCTTCGAACGCTACGCCGGCGGCCTCGGCCGGGAGCACAACTACGAACTCTATTCGGTGACCAAGACGATCACCGCGCTGACCTTCGGTGCCTTGGCCGGCCAGGGAAAGATCGACACCGCCGATCGCGCCGCTTCCTGGATCCTGAAGACCCATCCGGAATTCGCGCAGTCCCTGAGCGACAAGAAGGACATCGAACTGGGCCACCTGATGTCGATGTCCAGCGGACTGCTCTACAGGCAGGTGGAAGGGTCCGACCCGATGTACTTCCAGGCGCCCGATCGGCTGAAGGTCGCGCTCTCCACGGTGCCGCGAATCCCGCCGGCCACGCGCTTCGAGTACACCGACGCCAATCCGGTACTGGTCGGCGCCGCCATCGCGGCGGCATCCGGCCAGCGAGAGGACCGCTTCGCCGAGGAGCAGATCTTCAAGCCGCTCGGCATGCGCAACTACCGCTGGACCGGCGCCGACCAGACCGGCACGGTGTCGGGCGGCTGGGGCCTGCGCCTGCGTGCCATCGACATGGCCAAGCTCGGCATGCTGATGCTGGACGAGGGCCGCTGGCAGGGGCGGCAGATCGTTCCGGCCTCGTGGATCCGGGAGATGACCACGCCGTCGCCCAAGGCCACGGCGCAGGACTACGGCTATTACTGCTGGATCAACCATATCGTCGAATCCGAACCCGAGTTCGGCGCGATGGGCTTCAAGGGGCAGTTCATCACCGTGCTGCCCAGGGAGCACGCGGTGGTCGTGATGACCGCGATCCTGCCCACCGACGGCGGCCTGCGCACCGGCACCTACCTGAACCTGTACCGGCGCATGGTGAACGACTACATCCTGCCGGCGATGCAGACGCTGCCCCGGGTGCGGCCCAGCGAGAACGCCCGGCAGGCGCTCCGGCGCGAGCTCGAACTCAGCGCCCAGGCGCAAGGCGTGCCGGGCACCGACCTGGCCTTCAACGACGCACCGGAAAAGTGAGAACCCCCATGAACATCCTCCAGTCTCCCGCTCGCCGCGTCGCCGTGCTGGCCGCGATGGCCGTGCTCTCGATCCCGCTGGTCGCATCTGCCGCCGGCAACGGCACCGACCTGCCGACGGCCCTTCCCGAAGCCGTCGGTGTCGACTCCCGCCCCCTGGTGCAGCTGTCCGAATGGATCCGCAAGGAGAAGCTCGACGTGCGCAGCTTCCTCGTGGTCAAGGACGGCAAGCTGATCTTCGAGCGCTACGCCAAGGGCCTCACCCGCGACCACAACTACGAGCTCTACTCGATCACCAAGAACGTCACCGCGCTGGCCGCCGGCGTGCTGATCGACGAAGGGCGCGCGCGCCTCGACGAGAAGGTCGCGCCCGTGCTGGTCAAGGCGCGCCCCGATCTGAAGGAGGCCTTCGCCGACAAGCAGGCCATCGAGCTGCGGCACGTGATGTCGATGTCGAGCGGCCTGTTCTACAACTTCAAGCCGACCGACGACCCGATCTACTACGGCGCGCCCGACCGCCTGAAGCTCGCCGCCGAAACCACGGTCAAGCGCCCGCCGGGCGAGGCCTTCGAATACACCGACGTCAACCCGATCCTCGCCAGCGCCACCCTCGGCGCCGATGCGGGCATGCCGCTGGAGAAGTTCGCCGAGCAGAAACTGTTCAAGCCCATGGGCATGACGCACTACGCCTGGGAACGCGCCGACGACAAGGGCCTGGTGTCCTCCGGCTGGGGCCTGCGCCTGCGCGCCGTCGACATGGCCAAGCTGGGCATGCTGGTGCTCTCCGGAGGGCGCTGGAACGACCGGCAGATCGTGTCGCAGGCCTGGGTGCGCACGATGACCGCGCCCTCGTCCGCGCCGTGGTACGGGCAGTTCTGGTGGATCAACGACGTCGTCGCCACCGAACCCGAAGTGCACGCCATGGGCTTCAAGGGCCAGTTCATCGTGGCCCTCCCCGAGCGCAATGCCGTGGTCGTCATGACCAGCATGCTGCCGATCGAAGGCGGCCTGCGCGAATCGAAGAACGTGCTGGCGATCCGTCACATGGTCAATGACTTCGTGCTGCCCGCGCTCGACAACAAGTCGCACGCCAGGCTGACGCCCGCCGGCGAGAAGGCCCTGGCGCGCGAAGTCGAGCTGGCCTCGCGCCAACAGGGGCTGCCGGGCGCACCCGTCGACCCGACCGACACGCCCAGACTCTGAGCCCCCCGACGCATCGAACACCATGACACAGCGAAAACTCATCGGCGTGCTGACGCCTTCCTCCAACACCGCCCTCGAGCCGCTGACCAGCGCCATGGTCGGCGCCGTGCCCGGCGTATCGGCGCATTTCTCGCGCTTCCCGGTCACCGAGATATCGATGCGCGACGCCTCGCTGAACCAGTTCGACGACAGCAGGATCCTCGAGGCCGCGCGGCTGTTGGCCGATGCGCATGTCGACGTGATCTGCTGGAGCGGAACGTCGGCGAGCTGGCTCGGCTTCGAGAAGGACCGGGCGCTGTGCGCGCGCATCACCGAGGCGACCGGCATTCCCGCCACCACCTCGGTGCTGGCGCTGAACGAACTCCTGGCGGCGCAGGGCGCACGCACGCTGGGCCTGGTCTCGCCCTATGTCGAGGACGTGCAGCGGCGCATCATCGCCAACTACGCGGGAATCGACATCGAATGCGTGGCCGAGCGGCACCTCGACCTGACGGTCAACTTCTCATTCAGCGAGGTCGAGCCCGACACGCTGCGCCGCATGCTGCGCGAGGTGGCGCGGCAGCGCCCGGACGCGATGACCATCATGTGCACCAACCTGCATGGCGCCCAGCTGGTGGAGGAGATGGAGCGCGAGCTCGGGATTCCGATCTACGACTCGGTCGCCACCGTGGTGTGGAAGGCGCTCAAGACCATCGGCGCCGACACGCGCGGCGTCCAGGGCTGGGGCCGCCTGTTCGAGCGGTAGTCCCGGATCTGAAGCACAGCCCCAACAAGAGATGAACATGACCCAGCGCGAACTCGATCTCGTCGTGCGCAACGCGCGCGTTGCGACGGCCAGCGACACCTTCGATTCGGACATCGGCATTCGGGATGGCCGCATCGTGCAACTCGGACTCGACCTGCCCGCGGGCCGGCGCGAGTTCGATGCCGCCGGTCGCTACGTCACGCCCGGCGGCGTCGATGCCCACTGCCACCTCGACCAGCCGATGGAAGCCCCCGCGCGCATGGCCGACGATTTCGACAGCGGCACGCGCGCCGCGGCCTGCGGCGGCACCACCACGGTGATCCCGTTCGCTGCCCAGCACAAGGGCCAGTCGCTGCGCGCCGCGGTGCGGGACTACCACCATCGTGCCGAGGGCCGCGCCCATGTCGACCACGCCTTCCACCTGATCGTCAGCGACCCGACCGAGGAGGTGCTCAAGCACGAGCTGCCGCAGCTGATCGCCGAGGGCTACACCTCCTTCAAGATCTACATGACCTACGACGATCTGAAGCTCGACGACGGCCAGATCCTCGACGTGCTGGCGGTCGCGCGCGAGCAGGGCGCGATGGCGATGATCCATGCCGAGAATGCCGACTGCATCGAATGGCTGACCCGGCGCCTCGAAGCCAGCGGCCGCACCGCGCCGCGCTTCCACGCGCATGCGCGGCCGATGCTGGTCGAGCGCGAGGCCACGCACCGCGCCATCGCGCTGGCGGAACTGGTCGACGTTCCGATCATGGTGGTGCACGTCTCCGGCCGCGAGGCGGTCGAGCAGATCCGCTGGGCGCGCGCGCATGGCCTGAACGTGTTCGCCGAGACCTGCCCGCAGTACCTGTTCCTGACCGCCGAGGACCTCGGCATCGACGACAGCTACCAGGGCGCGCGCTGCATCTGCAGTCCGCCGCCGCGCAACCGCGACAACCAGCAGGTGATCTGGAACGGCTTGGCCGACGGGCTGTTCACGATCTTCTCTTCGGACCATGCGCCGTTCCGCTACGACGCGCCCGAAGGCAAGAAGCCGGGCGGCGAGGAAGTCGCGTTTCGCCACATCCCCAACGGCATCCCCGGCATCGAGACGCGGCTGCCGCTGCTGTTCTCGCACGGCGTGCTCGATGGGCGCATCACGATCAACCGCTTCGTCGAACTCACGTCGACCAACCCGGCCAAGGCCTATGGACTGCATCCGCGCAAGGGCACGATCGCCGTCGGCGCCGATGCCGACCTGGTGGTGTGGGGCACGACGCCGCGCGCCATCCGCAACGTCGACCTGCACCACGACGTCGACTACACGCCGTACGAGGGCATCGAGGTCCAGGCCTGGCCGGCACTGACGCTGGCGCGCGGCGAAGTGGTGTGGGACGGCGAGCGCTTCCATCCTCGCGCCGGAAAAGGGGAATTCCTGCGTCGATCGCGTCCGACGCTGCTGCCATCGCCCCGGCGCGCCTGAATCCTGATGCATACCGAGAAGACACCATGAAGCTGCTGCTCATCAACCCCAACACCTCGCAAAGCGTGTCCGACCTCATCGCGGCGGAAGCCCGGCGTGCCGCGGCGCCGGACACGCGCATCGAGGTGCTCACGGCGCCCTTCGGCGTTGCCTACATCGAGACACGCTTCGAGTCGCTGATCGGCGCCTATGCGGCAGCGACCCTGGCCGCCGAACACCATGCGCGCCACGATGCGATCGTCATCGCGGCTTTCGGCGATCCGGGGATCGACGGCCTGCGCGAGGCGCTCGACATCCCGGTGGTCGGCCTGACCGAGGCCGCGCTGATGACCGCGTGCCTGCTCGGCAAGCGCTTCTCGATCGTCGCGATCTCGCGCCGCATCACCGCCTGGTACTGCGAGTGCGTGCAGGCCAATGGCCTGCTCGACCGCCTGGCGAGCATCCGCAGCCTCGACGGACCGCTGCAGGACATCGGGCGCGTGCAGGAGGACCACGAGCAGCGCCTCCAGGCACTCTGCCTGTCGGCCGTCGAGGACGATGGCGCCGACGTGATCATCATCGCGGGTGCGCCGCTCGCGGGCCTGGCGCGCTCGATCAAGGACCGCATCCCGGTGCCTGTCGTCGACGGCGTGTCCAGTGCCGTCTGCCAGGCGCAGACGCTGGTGTCGCTCGCGCCCGTACCGGCGCGGCGCGGCAGCTTCGCGCCGCCACCGATCAAGCCGAACCACGGGCTGCCAGAGGCCATGGTGCGCCTCCTCGCACGCGACACCCGATCGACGTAGGGCATGCGGAAAAATGCGCGCGCGCCGCACTCCCATGGGCTCGCCGATAGAATTGGTTTCGATGTCCACCAAAGCTTCAGCCCGCAAGGACGGCACTGCCGCTCCCCGAGAACGCAGCGTCGACGAGATCGCCGAGAAGATCTCGACGGCTGTCCTCGAACACCGGCTCGCGCCCGGAACGAAACTCGGCGAGGACCGCCTGGCCGCGATCTTCGCCACCAGCCGCGCCAAGGTGCGCGAAGTGCTTGCCCGCCTGGCCTATGAGCAGATCGTCGAGCTCGTCCCGCAACGAGGCGCATTCGTCGCCAAGCCGACCATCGAGCAGGCGCAGGACGTGTTCGAGGCGCGCCGGCTGATCGAGCCCGGTGTGCTGCGCCGCCTCATGGCCACCTTCGACGACGTCAAGCAGCAGCGCCTGCGCCGGCACCTCGACCTGGAGGCGGATGCGCGCCGCCGCGGCGACGCCCGGGCGATCGTGCGCCTGTCCGGAGAATTCCATGTGCTGCTGGCTGAACTGGCCGGGAACTCCGCGCTGAGCCGCACGATGCGGGAGCTGTCGGCGCTGACCTGCCTGATCATCTCTCTCTATGACTCACCGACCGCCACCAGCTGTCGCGCCGACGAGCACGAGGAGATCGTCGCGGCGGTCAAGCGCGGCGATGCCCAGCAGGCGGTGAAGCTGATGCTGCATCACCTCGACCACATCGAGCAGAGCCTGAAGCTGGACGCCAGCGTCGAGGAAGCCGACCTCGAGAGCGTCTTCAGCTAGGCCGCGGGCGAGCGGGCACCGCCCCCCACGGCACCCCTCACGGAAGGCGGCTCGGGTCCACCTCCCGGGGCGTGAGGGCTGCGTCTGCCGAAGACCTCAGGCCACGGCCAGCACGACGTTGCCGATCACCTCGCCGCGCTCCAGCAGTTCGTGCGCCTGCGCGGCCTGCGCCAGGGGCAGGGTCCGTCCGATGGTGTGCCGCAGCCGGCCTTCCTCCAGCAGCCGCCCCAGCTCGGCCAGGCATTCCTGCCGATCGCTCTGGGCGATCTCGTAGATCATGAAGAACTGCAAGAGGATGCTCTTCTGCATGAGGGCGACGGCGGGAATCGGCGCCTCCGGCCCCGAGCTGCCGTAGACGATGACGCGGGCGCCCTCCCGCAGGACCTGCGGATAGAGCCTTGCGTTGCCGGCGAGGTCCACTTCGAGCACGGCGTCCACGCCGCTGCCGCCGGTGATCGCTCGCACGCGTTCGCCGACATCCTCTTCGCGGTAGTCGATCACGTGGTCGGCGCCGGCGCTCGCCGCGTGCGCCGCCTTCGCCGCGGAGCTGACGGTGGTGATGACCTCCGCGCCGCGCAGCTTCGCCAGCTGGATCGCATAGTGCCCCACGGAGCCGGCGCCGCCGGGCACGAGCACGCGCATGCCGGGCGCGCACCGCGCCAGGCGCACCGCCTGCATCGCGGTGAAGGCCGGGATGCCGAGGCAGGCGCCCTCGGCGAAGCCCAGGTGCGCCGGCAGCGGCACCGCTTGCGCCGAAGGCAGGGCGACGAACTCCGCCGCGGTGCCGAAGGCGCGCTTCCATTGCGCGTTCCAGGTCCACACGCGCTCGCCGACGCGCGCGGACGGCACGCCTTCGCCCACGGCCTCGATGACACCCGCGCCGTCGCTGTGCGGAATGATGAGCGGCGCGAACAGGGGGCGGTTGCCCCCGCCGCGGCGCGTCTTCCAGTCCGAGGGATTGACGCCGGAGAAGTGCAGCCGCACGAGCACCTCGCCAGGGCCCGCGGCCGGCTTCGGCTGCTCGCCGATGCGGATCACTTCGTCGGCGGGACCTTGCCGTGTGTAGAAAGCCGCGCGCATGTTTTCCCGCGCGCTCAGGCCGGCACCAGGCGCATCGGCAGCTTGTCGAGCGTGCGCATCTGGTTGATCGGGCGGTAGGTGGCCGGCGCTGTCAGCTCGATGCGGGCCGCGCGGCGCGACAGCGCGCCGATGAGCGCCTCCGACTCCTGGCGCGCCAGCATCTGGCCGATGCACGCGTGAATGCCGTGGCCCAGGGCCAGATGGTTGCCGGCGAGCGCGGCGCGGTCGACGTCGAAGCGGTCGGCATCGGCGAACTGGCGCGGGTCGCGGTTGGCCGCGCCCAGGAACACGCCGATCTTGGTGTCGGCCTCCAGCCGCACGCCCGACAGCTCGGTCGCTTCGCGCGTCGTCCGGTAGGTCACCTGGAACGGCGTCTCGTGGCGGATGCCCTCCTCGAAGGCGGCCTTCACCTTGGCCGGCTCGTCGCGCACGCGCTGCCACTGCGCCGGGTTCTTCGCCAGCTGGTGCAGCGTGAAGCCGATGCCGGCGATGGTTGAATCGGTGCCGCCGCCCACGAAGCTGCGCACCACGTTGGAGGCGATGCCCTCGTCGAGTTCGCCCGCATCCTCGGCGCGGAACAGCAGCTCGGCGATCGAGCCGGGGATCACGCCCTGGCGCGACACGCTTTCCTCGAACCAGGCCAGGTAGGGCTGCGCCGCCTTCATCGCGCGTTCGTACAGCGCGTTGACCGGGCCGCTCTGGTTGAAGCGCATTTCGCCGATGGCCAGCGTCTCGGTGCGCGGCAGGCGCACGCCGACGGCCGCCGGGAAGGCCTCCAGGATGAAGCGCTCGGCGCAGTCTTCCACGCCGTCGAATTCGCGCCGCGCGAGCAACTGCTCCACCAGCTCCTCGGCCTTGCGCTCGAAGCCTTCCTTCCACCGGCGCACCACCAGCGGCGACAGCAGCCGCGTCACCACCGTGCGGATCTTCGTGTGGTCCGGCGGGTCGGCCTCCAGCAGCCGGCTGGGGATGCGGAACTCGCCGGGCTTGCGGATGTCCTGGATGCCGATGCCGCCGGCGTTGGTGAAGCGCGTGTAGTCGGACAACACCGCCTTGGCTTCGGCATGGCGGCCCACCGCGTACACGCCGTGCGGCCGGATGAAGGCCACCGGCCCGGCCTCGCGCAGCGCCTGGTGGAAGGGATAGGGATCGCGCAGCACCTCGATCGAATAGGGATCGATGTCCAGCACGGGTGCTTCGCGAAGGGCGACGCTTTCGTCGGCGGAGGTCATGCTCAGGCTCCTGGCTTGGGGAATGCGCTGAATCTAGGCATTGCCGGCGCGCTCGTCTGTCCCCTTGCCGGGGACGGTGGGCCACCCTGTCACTCGCCATGGGGACAGACGCTTCTCCCCCCGCTTGATTTACTGGCGCCACCGAATCCATCCCAAGACCCAGGAGACACCATGCGCGCTTACCTCTATGCCCTGCTGGCCGGCACCGCCCTCGCGGCCGCCGTCCCCGCGCAGGCCCAGAAGAACTATGGCCCCGGCGCCAGCGACACCGAGATCAAGCTCGGCCAGACGGTCGCCTACAGCGGCCCGGGCTCGGCCTATTCGATGGTGGGCCGCATGTCGGTGGCCTACTTCAAGATGATCAACGAGACCCAGGGCGGCATCCGCGGGCGCAAGATCAACCTGCTGTCGGTGGACGACGCCTACAGCCCGCCGAAGACGGTCGAAGTGACGCGCAAGCTGGTCGAGTCCGACCAGGTGATGGCCATGGTCAACTCCATGGGCACCGCCCCGCAGACCGCCGTGCAGAAGTACCTCAACGCCAAGAAGGTGCCGCAGCTTCTCTTCTACGCATCCAGCCCCGGCCTCCATGATTCGAGCGCCACGCCCTGGACGGTGCCCTTCTCCTTCGCCTACGACATCGAGGGCTCCATCTATGGCAAGTACCTCGCCGAGGCCCGCCCCGACGCGAAGATCGGCGTCCTCTACCAGAACGACGACGTGGGCAAGTCCTACATCCGCGGCTTTCGCAAGGCGCTCGGCGCGAAGCAGGCCAACATCGTGAAGGAAGTCAGCCAGGAGATGAGCGACCCCACCGTGGATTCGCAGATCCTGCAGCTCCAGGCCGCGGGCGCCGACACGCTGGTCGTCTTCACCTCCAACAAGGCGCAGGCGCAGGCGATCAAGAAGGTGGGCGCGATCGGCTGGAAGCCCTTCTACATCGTGCCCTACGTCTCCAGCTCCATCACGGGCGTACTGACGCCGGCCGGCCTGGACAACTCGGTGGGCCTGGTGTCGAGCTACTGGTTCAAGACCCCATCGGACCCGACCTGGGCCGACGATAAGGCGATGCAGGACTACCTGGCCTTCTTCAAGAAGTACCTGCCCAACGACGATCCGGGCGACACCACCTCGGTCTACACCTACATGGGCGCGCAGCTGACGGTGCTGGCGCTGGAGCGCTGCGGCGACAACCTCACGCGCGAGAACCTGCTCAAGCAGATCCAGGGCCTGAAGGACGTGGAACTGGGCATGCTGCTGCCCGGCATGAAGATCAACTTCCGCGCCGACGACTACTACCCGATCCGCCAGGCGCGCCTGGCCCGGTTCGACGGCAAGTCGTGGAAGCCGATGACGGAACTGATCACGATCGAACGCTGATCCCGCGTTCGCTTCAGTCAGGAAAAGAGGCCGCTGCGGCCTCTTTCTTTTTGGCCCGGGCGCCCGAGGCACCCCGGGCATGCGGGCTCAGGCGATCGCGTGCGCTTCGCGGAAGCCTTCCAGCACCGCGTCGTCGGCTTCGCGCGGCGCGACGCAGTCGCCGATGCGGCGCACCGGCAGGCCGCGCGCCTTCAGCTGGTGGTAGAGCGCGTCGTCGCTGGTGCGCAGCATGGACAGCACCACGGTGTCGGCGGCCAGCGATTCGGCCGGGCCGGCCAGCGTGCTGCGCAGGATGGCGCGGCCAGGCTCGATGCGCTCGACCGAGGTGGAGGCGCGCAGCGCGATGCCGGCTTCCATCACGCGCGGCATGAGCCACGGCCAGTCCAGCGTGGCTTCGAGCTTGCGCCCGAGCAGGGCGTCGGCCGTGACGACCGTCACCTCGCGGCCCGCCGCCGCCAGCAGCCGCGCCAGCCCCAGCGGCAGGTAGTCGCCGTTGTCGTCGACGATCAGCACGCGACGGCCGCAGGCCGCCAGGTCGTCGAGCGCGCGCAGCGCGTCGACCACGTGCGGCAGCTCCGCGCCCGGGATGGCATCGCGGTCGGTGCGGAACATCGAGAAGCCGCTGCGCTGCCAGCGCGCGCCGGTGGCCACGATCACCTCATCGGCCGCCAGCGCCGCCACGGCATCGGCCGTGGCTTCCTTGTTCAGCAGCACCTCGACACCCTGCCGCCGCACCGAGGCCTCCAGGTCGTCGACCAGGAAGTTCCACGATGCATAGTCCGGCAGCAGGCCGGCCTTGCGGATCTGGCCGCCGAGCTGGCCGGCGCGTTCCCACAGCGTGACCCGATGCCCGCGCGAGGCCGCGGTGTCGGCGAACTTGAGCCCGCCGGGACCGCCGCCGATCACCAGCACCTTCTTCGCCGCGACGGCGGGCTTCGCCATCGCCACGCCGAACTGCAGCTCCCGCCCAGCCGCCGGGTTCACCGTGCAGCTGACGTTCTGGCCGAGCCTGCGCCAGCAGCCCTGGTTGGCGCCGACGCAGCGGCGCGTTTCCCGCGCACGGCCTTCCAGCGCCTTCTTCACGATCTCGGGGTCGGCAATGTGCGCGCGCACCAGGCCAACCATGTCCGACTGCCCGCGCCGCACGATCTCGGCCGCCGTCTCCAGCCCGCGCACCGAGCCCTGGATCAACAGCGGAATGCGGCCGCCGAGCGCGTCGCGCACCCGCGCCGCGTTGGCCGCCAGCGGCGCCGTCTCGCCGCTGGACTGCGGCGGCACCAGCTTGTGGTTCTGGTGGTAGTCGGTGTGCGACAGGCACACGTAGTCGAACAGCCGGGCCTGCTCCAGCAGCTGGAGCACGCGGATGGTTTCATGCGGCGTGGTGCCGGCCTCGCCCAGGTATTCGTCCAGGCTCAGCTTGATGCCGACGACGAAGTCGCTGCCGCAGCGCTGCCGCACCGCCTTGCCGATCTCCAGCGCGAGGCGCGCGCGACGCTCGGTGTCGCCGCCCCAGGCATCGTCGCGGCGATTCCAGTAGGGCGACAGGAAGTTGCTCAACAGGTAGCCGTGCGAGCCGTGGATCTCCACGCCGTCGCCGCCGCCCGCCTGGACGTTGGCGCAGGTGGCCGCGAAGCCTTCGATCACCTCGCGGATGTCTTCCTCCTCCATCGGCTTGGGCATCGCCCGGTGCACCGGCGAAGGGAGCTGCGAAGGCGCCATGACCGCGCCCCACAGGCCGATGTCGTCGGTGCGCCGGGTGCCGCTCGCGCCCATGTGCGTGATCTGCACGAACACCGGCACGCCCTCCTGCCGGCTGGGTGTCACGAATGCGCGGACCGCTTCGGCCCAGCCCGGCTCCCAGGGCGAGACACCGGCGCGGGCGCTGGCTGGGTGCACGTGGAAGCCGTGCGTGACGATCAGCCCCACGCCGCCGCGCGCGCGCTCGGCCAGGTAGGCGCCGTAGGGCGCCGGCGGCAGGCTCACCTGGTGCGCGGGCAGGTAGATCCGGTTGCGGCACTCCACGTGGCCGATGCGCACCGGGTTCCAGAGTGCATCGAGCGTGCTCATCTTGATGTGGCCCTCAGGAGAAGCACATGCCGCCGTTGACGTCCAGCACCGCCCCGGTGGTGAAGCTGGCGCCGCGCGAGGCCAGGAAGGCCGCCGGCCAGCCGATCTCCTCGGGCTGGCCCAGCCGCTTCATCGGGTACTGGTCCACCGTGAAGGGCTGGTTGGCCGAGATCAGCAGCGGCGTCAGGATCGGTCCGGGCGCGACGCCGTTCACGACCACGCCCGAAGCCGCCGCCTGGCGCGCGAAGTAGCGCACCAGCGCCGACAGGCCGCCCTTGGAGGCGGCGTAGGCCGGCTCCACGGCCAGCGTCGAGCCGGCATTGCGCGCCGCCATCGAGCTGGTGAGCACGATGCGGCCGCTGCCGCGCTTCATCATCGCCGGCAGCACGGCGCGCACCAGGTTGACCGGGCCCTTGACGTTAACGGCCATGGTGCGATCCAGCAGCGCCTCCCACTCGTCGCCGCCGTCCAGCCAGTCGCCCTTGACGTAGTAGCCGCTGGTGTCGATCAGCGCGTCGAGCGCGCCGATGTCCGCGACCAGCGCGTTGACGTCCGCGCGCTTCGTGTTGTCCAGCGCCGAGGCGCGCGCCTTCAACTCGTCGGCCAGCTCGGCGGGCGCCTTCAGGTCGGCGAGGAACAGCTCGGCGCCGAGCGCCGCGCACACGCGCGCCGTGGCGCCGCCGATGGCGCCGCCGGCGCCGGTGATCAGGATGCGCTCGCCGCGCAGGTCGAACAGGTTCTTCATGGGGAGTCCTTGGAGTGGGTTATTCGGGTTGGCCGTAGGCGCCGGCTTCCAGCAGCGCGCGCGAGCCCAGGTCGGCGCCGTTCCAGCGCGTGAAGAAGCCGGCGGAGCTGCCGCCGTCGACGGTCAGCACGGCGCCGTTGACGTAGCTGGCGGCATCCGACAGCAGGAAGAGGGTGGGGCCGGCCTGTTCGTCCGGGCGCGACAGGCGGCCGAGGGGGTTGCGGTCCACCATCGCATGCCGCAGGTGGTCCGGCGGGATATTGGCCTTGAGCAGCGGCGTGTCGACCACGCCCGGCGCCACCGCGTTGACGCGCACGCCGAAGCGGCCCCATTCGATCGCCAGCGCGCGGGTCAGGCCGATCACGCCGTGCTTGGAGGCGCTGTAGTGCGCGCGTCCCGCATGGCCGCCCAGGCCGTCGATCGAGGCGATCGTGACGATGGCGCCCCGCCGGCGCGCCACCATGCGCCTGCCCACCGGCTGCACCGAGCGGAACATGCCGGTGAGGTTGACGTCCAGGCAGCGGGTCCAGATCTCGTCGGGCATCTCGTGGGCGGCCGAGGGCGGCGAGATGCCGGCGCAGGCCACCATGCCGTCGATGGCGCCGAACGCTTCTTCGACACGGGCCACGGCGGCCTCGCACGCCACCGCGTCGCGCACGTCCAGCGTCTCGGCCGTGGCCTGGGCGCCCAGCTCGCGCAACTCGGCGGCCACCTGGGCGGCCCGTTCGGCCACCGCATCGACCACCGCCACCCGCGCGCCGCCGCGCGCGGCCTCGATGCCGATCGCGCGGCCGATGCCGCTGCCCCCGCCCGTGATGAAGATCACCCGGTCCTCGAGTCCGTAGTCCATCATGCCGCCTCCGCGAGTTCCTGGCGGCCGGCCCGCGCGCGGCCATCGGCCATGTGCCGCGCCGCGATGTAGCCGAAGGTCATGGCCGGCCCGATGCTGCTGCCGCCGCCGGGGTAGCGGCCGCGCATCATCGAGTTCATGTCGAGGCCGGCGGCATAGAGCCCGGGAATGGCCTGCCTCCGCGCGTCCAGCACCTGGGCGCGGCCGTTGGTCTCGAGTCCGCCGACCGTGCTGAGGTCGCCCGGATGGAGCGCGACGGCGTAGTAGGGCCCCGCGCCCACCGGACCCACGGAGGGGTTGGGCTGATGCGTCTGGTCGCCGCGAAACCTCGAGTGGGCGTCCGCGCCCTTGCCGAACTCCGGGTCCTCGCCGCGCCGCGCCGCTTCGTCGAAGCGCCGCACCGTCTCTTCCAGTGCAAGAGGGTCGGTGCCGATCTTGCGCGCCAGTTCCTCCAGCGTGGCCGCCTCCACCAGGTAGCCCGCATCGACAAAGCGCTGCGGATTGAAGGGTTCGGGCCGCGCCAGCCCCAGGCCGTAGGTGCGCACGAAATCGCGATTGGCGATCAGGTGCACCTTGGTGAGGCCGCGTTCGTGCATGGTCCGCACGAAGGTCTGGTAGGAAGTGCCCTCGTTGACGAAGCGGCGGCCCCGCGGGTCCACCGCGATGCAGCCGGGCATGGCGCGGTCGATGAAGATGTGCGGGTACTTCACGATGCTGCCGTCCGGCTTGCGAAGCACCGACACCGGCGTCCAGATGCAGTCGCCCGCGTGCGCCGGGTCGTGCACCGCGCCGGCGGCCAGGCCCAGCTGGATGCCGTCGCCCACATTGCCTTCCGGCTGCAGCGAGTGGTGGTGCTCGGCGAAGGGGATGTACCTGGCGCGCATCTTCTCGTTGGCGCCGAAGCCGCCGGTCGCCAGCAGCACGCCTTGCCGCGCGCCGATGCGGGTGCGCTGGCCGTCGTGCTCCACCACCACGCCGCGGACGGCGCCGTCCTCGACGATCAACTCCAGCGCCGGCGTGTTCTTCCACAGCGTGACGCCGGCATGGATGGCCGAGTGGAAGAGCCGCGCCGCCAGCGCATTGCCGTTCACGAGGCGGGTGCCGCGGCCGTGCCGCACCCGGTCGCCGACGAAGCGGCGCATCACCCTGGCCGTGTGCGTGAAGCCGGCCCAGGTCTTCAGCGCGTGGCGCATGGGGTGGATGTCGGCGCCCTCGACCTGCATGCTGCCGAACAGCATCAACTGCGGCAGCGGCATGCGCAGGTCGCCCAGCCGATCGCCCAGCAGGCGGCCGTCGAACTCCGGCGTGAGCAGCGAGCGGCAGCGCGCGGCGCCCGGCAGGTCGCTCTCGTAGTCGGGCAGGGGGAAGGGCTTGAAACGCACCTCCGAGTGGCTCTCCATGAACTGCAGCATGGCCGCGGCGTTGTCCAGGTAGCTGGTGACCAGGTCCTCGTCGAAGGCCTCGCCTAGCACGGCGCGCAGATAGGTCTCGGCCGCCGCGCGGCTGTCGTCCAGGCCGATCTGCTTCATCACGTGGTTGCAGGGAATCCAGGGCGCGCCGCCGGAATAGGCGGTGGTGCCGCCGAACAGGCCGGTCTTCTCCACCACCAGCACTTCCAGTCCGAGCTGGCGGGCCGTGAGGGCGGCCGTGAGTCCGGCGGCGCCGCTGCCGATGACTACGACGTCGGTTTCGATCATGAGGGTGCCTTTCGCTTGAATGCTTCGCCGAATGTGGCAGCGGCCTCCCCGGGCGTCTGTCCCCGTGCCAAGGGACAAGGCCCCGTGGCGGTACCACCGGCAGGGGACAGACGCGGCTGCCTTCGGCGCGAATACTCCGCCCATGTCTTCCACCTCCGATGTCCTGCTGCGCGTGAGCGACCTTTCCGTGCGCTTCGGCGGCATCGTCGCGCTCGACGGCATTTCGTTCGACGTGCGCCGCGGCCAGATCTGCGGCGTCATCGGTCCCAACGGCGCCGGCAAGACGACGCTCTTCAATTGCCTGAGCCGCCTGTACACGCCGGCGGCCGGCAGCATCCGCTTCGACGGCGAGGACTTGCTGGCCAAGCCGCAGCACGCCATCGCCGCGGCCGGCATCGGCCGCACCTTCCAGAACGTGGCGCTGTTCCCGGCCATGACGGTGCGCGAGAACGTGATGGTGGGCCGCCACTGCCGCACCGCCACCGGCTACCTCGCGAACGCTTTCCGCCTGGGCGCGGTGCGGCGCGAGGAGGCCGAGGTGCGCGAGTGCACCGACCGCCTGCTGGCCCTGCTGGACCTGGGCGAAGTGGCGCAGACGCCGGTCAAGCATCTGTCCTTCGGCACCCGCAAGCGCGTCGAGATGGCGCGCGCGCTGGTGGCCGACCCCAAGCTGCTGCTGCTGGACGAGCCGGCCGCCGGCCTCAACCACGAGGAGGTGGACGGCCTGCGCCAGCTGATCACGGACGTGCGCGACCGCTTCCGCGTCACCGTGCTGCTGGTGGAGCACCACCTCAACCTGGTCATGCGCGTGTCGGACCAGGTGGTGGCCATGAACTTCGGCCGCAAGATCGCCGACGGCCCGCCCGCCCAGGTGCAGGCGGACCCGGAAGTCGTGCGCGCCTATCTCGGAACGGAGACCGCCTGATGGCCGCCCTGCTGGAAGCGAAGAACGTCGAAGCCTTCTACGGCCCCACCCGCGTGCTCAAGGGCATCGACTTCGAGGTGGCCGAAGGCGGCATCACCACCATCCTGGGCGCCAACGGCGCGGGCAAGACCAGCACCCTGCGCGCGCTCAGCGGCCTGGTGCGGCGCACCGGCGAGATCCGCTTCGCCGGCCAGCGCATCGACGGCCACAGCACCGAGAAGATCGCCGCGCTCGGCATCGCCCACGTGCCCGACGGCCGCGGCACGCTGGTCAACATGACGGTGGAGGAGAACCTGCGCGTGGGCGCCTACCTGCGCCGCGACAAGCAGGAGGTCGCGCGGAGCATGGACCGCATGTTCGGCTACTTCCCCCGCCTGCGCGAACGACGCCAGCAGCAGGCCGGCACGCTCTCCGGCGGCGAGCAGCAGATGCTGGCCATCAGCCGCGCGCTGATGCAGCGGCCGAAGCTGCTGCTGATGGACGAGCCCTCCTTCGGCCTGGCGCCGCTCATCATCCGCGAGATCTTCGAGATCATGCGCATCATCAACAAGCAGGAGGGCGTGAGCATCCTGCTGGTGGAGCAGAACGTGGCTCGCGCGCTGGAGCTGGCCGACCACGCCTGGCTGCTGGAGACGGGAAGCACCGTCATGTCCGGCACGGCGAAGGAGCTGCGCGACGACGCGCAGATCCGCCGCTCCTATCTCGGCTTCTAGGAAAGACGCACCTCATGTACAGCCTGCTGCAACAGCTCGCCTCCGGCATCGCCATGGGCGGCATCTACGCCTGCCTGGGGCTGGCGCTGGTGATGATCTACCAGTCCACCCACCACATCAATTTCGCGCAGGGCGAGATGGCGATGTTCTCCACCTTCATCGCCTTCCTGCTGCTCAAGTGGGGGCTGCCCTACTGGGCCGCCGCGCTCCTCACGCTGGCCTTCGGCTTCGTGGCCGGCTTCGCCATCGAACGGCTGGTGCTGCGGCCGCTGGGCGAGGTGCCGGAGCTGTCGGTGATCGTCGTCTTCATCGGCCTGTTCGTCGGCATCAACTCGCTGGCCGGGTGGATCTTCGGCCACCAGCTCGAACCCTTCCCCAGCCCGTTCCCGGAAAGGCTGCCGGGGGGCTCGATGCTGATCTCCGGCCACGAGGCGGGGACGGTGGTCGTGGTCTTCGTGGTGATGGCGCTCCTCTTCGGATTCCTGCGCTTCACCAAGGTCGGGCTGGCGATGCGCGCCTCGGCCGAGAACCCGGTGTCCTCGCGGCTGGCGGGCATTCCGGTGTCGCTGATGCTCTCGCTCGGCTGGGGCCTGTCGGCGCTCATCGGCGCGGTGGCGGGACTGATGGTGGCACCGGTGGTCTTCCTGGAGCCCAACATGATGGGGGGCGTGCTGATCTACGCCTTCGCCGGGGCCCTGCTGGGCGGCATCGACAACCCGTGGGGGGCGGTGGCCGGCGGTTTGATCGTGGGCGTGATCGAGAACCTGGCCGGCACCTACGTGGTGGGCACCGAGCTGAAGCTCTCGCTGGCCCTGGTGCTGATCGTCGGCGTGCTGCTGATCCGGCCCTCGGGCATCTTCGGGCGCAAGCTGGTGGCACGAGTATGAGCGAGCACACCCCCAGGCTTCGCGCACTTCGTGTCGCATCGCCTTCCCCCTCTCCGGGGGCAACACCGGCGGACCGGCAGAGCCCGATCCGTGGTGTTCCGGGATGGGGGGGCGGTGGCGGTGGGGGCGCGGGTTTGTCTTGGCGGTGGGTGGCATTGGGGGGGCTTGCGCTGGCGGCGCTGGCGGTGCCCTTCTTGCTGTCGGACTACCGCATCTTCCTTTTCACCATGACGCTGATCACGGCGATCGCGGTGCTGGGGCTGAACATGCTGGTGGGCTACAACGGCCAGCTCTCGCTGGGGCACGGCGCGCTCTACGCACTGGGCGCCTACGTCACGGCAGGGCTGATGGAACACGCCGGCTTCGCCTGGTGGGCCACGCTGCCAGTCTCGGCGATCGTGTGCTTCGTCTTCGGCTTCCTGTTCGGCTGGCCGGCGCTGCGCCTGCGCGGCCACTACCTGGCACTGGCCACCTTCGCGCTGGCACTGGCGACGCCGCAACTGCTCAAGCACAAGGCGCTGGAGTCCTGGACCGGCGGCGTGCAAGGCCTCAGCCTGCTCAAGCCCGAAGCCCCTTTCGGACTTCCGCTGTCGTCCGACCAGTGGCTGTACCTGGTCGTGCTCGCGATCGCGGCCTTCCTCTTCCTGTGCGCCTGGAACATGCTGCGCGGCCGGCTGGGGCGCGCGACCATCGCGATCCGCGAGCAGCCGATCGCCGCCTCCGCGATGGGCGTGAACGTGCCCTACATCAAGGCCATGACCTTCGGCATCAGCGCGCTCTACACCGGCGTGGCCGGCTCGCTGGGCGCGATCGCCACGGCCTTCATCGCACCGGACAGCTTCGGCATGTTCGTCTCGATCTTCCTGCTGGTCGGCGTCGTGGTCGGCGGCCTCGGCACGATCTCCGGCGCGCTGGTGGGCGCCGCGTTCATCCAGTTCATTCCCAACGTCGCCGACCAGATCTCCAAGTCCGCGCCCTCGGCCATCTTCGCCGGCTTCCTGATCCTGTGCATGTTCCTGATGCCGCAGGGCTTCGTCGGCCTGGTGCGCGACGGCATGCGCCGCCTGCGCGATCGCGGCCAACGTCCCCGGCGAGGGGACTGACGGCCGCGCGCCCCTGAACGAAAGTCACGATATGCCACTCGTCATCTACATCCATCCGAACGGCGAACGCGCCGAAGTCGAAGTCGCCAATGGCCAGAACCTGATGCTGGCCGCGACGGCGCACGATCTCAACGGCATCGTCGGCGACTGCGGCGGCGTGATGAGCTGCGCCACCTGCCACGTGATCGTGGACGACGCATTCGCCACGCTGCTGCCGCAGCCGGTCGACACCGAGAACCAGATGCTCGACTACACCGCCGCGCCGCGCGAAGCCGGCAGCCGGCTGTCCTGCCAGATCGTCATGAGCGATGCGCTCGACGGCATCGCGGTTCGCATCGCCGATCCGCAACTGTAAGAACCACTTCCCACTCCGGAGAACCCTCCCATGCAAGCCACAGCCCCCGAGACCCGCGCGAAGCCCCAGGCCGTCCTGACGCCCAACCCCGGCCTCACGCCGATGATGCTCAATCACGCGGCCTGGGTGACTCCCGACGCGGCGGCCACCACCGACTTCTACACCCGCATCATGGGGATGGAACTCGCCAGCACCGTGCTGGACGACAGCGTGCCTTCGACCGGCGACGCCATTCCCTATTTCCACATCTTCTTCCGCATGGGCGACGGCTCCACGCTGGCCTTCTTCGAGGCCCCCGGCGTGCCGCCCCCGTCCAAGGCCAGCCACACGGCCTACGACATCTTCAATCACATCGCGCTGCAGGCGAAGGACCGCGCCGAGGTGCTGCGCTGGTACGACTGGCTCAAGTCGCAGGGCGTCGACGTGATCGGGCCGACGGACCACAAGGGCCTGATCCTGTCGATCTACTTCCACGATCCGGCCGGCATCCGGCTGGAGATCACGACCCCGCTGGACAAGGAGTGGAACCGCCACACCGAGAAGGGCTACGCCGACCTGAAGCTGTGGGAAGAGTGCAAGGCCAAGGCCAGGACCGAAGGGCGCGACGTGCCGGAGGCGCTGCTCGAACTCATCAAGGACGTGCGCAAGCGCTACGAGAAGAAGGAGCAGGCATGAGCACGGCGCGGAGCTGAGGCGATGACCCCCATCGAGCTGCGCCCCCTGTTCACCCTCAAGGCCGACGTGAATGCGCCGGCCCAGCTGGTGGGTGCCGTGCCCCAGGGCTACACACGGCGCGTGATGTGCGTCGACGGCGGTCGCTTCGAGGGCGAGCGCCTGCGCGGCCGGGTGCTGCCGGGCGGGGCCGACGTGGTGCTGGAGCGGCCCGACGGCGGCCTGCACCTCGACGTGCGCCTCGTGCTCGAGACCGACGCCGGCGAACTCGTCTACATGACCTACAGCGGCCGGCGCAACGGGTCGACGCCGGAGATCATGCGCAAGATCGTCAACCGCGAGCCCATCCCGCGCGGCGCCGACTACTTCCGCGTCGCGGTGCAGTTCGAGACGGCCGCGCCCGGACTGCTGTGGCTCAACGACAGGATCGCGATCGGCACCGGCACCCGCGAGCCCGACGGGCCGGTGTACGACATCTGGGAAGTGGCATGAAGCGCTTCGCCGGCCGCGCGGCCATCGTCACCGCCGCCGCCTCGGGCATCGGCCGCGCCATCGCGCTGCGGCTGCACGAGGAGGGCGCCCGGGTGCTGGCGGTCGACATCAACGACGAGGGCCTGGCCGCGCTGCCGCGCTCGGACACGCTGCGCACCCTGGTCGCCGACGTCACCGCCAGTGGGGCACCGCAGGCGATCGTCGACGCGTGCCTGCGCCACTTCGACGGCATCCGCGTGCTGGTCAACAACGCCGGGCTCGGCAACTGCCCGGCCTTCCACGAGACCACCGACGCCGACTACCAGAAGTTCGCCGACATCAACCAGAAGGCGACCTTCATGATCACCCGCGCCGCGTTCCCGGCGCTGATCCGATCCGGCGGGGTGGTGCTGAACATCGCGTCCACGCTGGGCCTGGTCGGGTACCGGCGGCAGGCCGTGTACTCGATGGCCAAGGCCGGCGTGATCGGCCTGACCCGCAATCTGGCCGCCGACTACGCCGACCAGGGCATCCGCGTCAACGCCATCGCCCCCGGCATCATCGCCACGCCGCAGACCGCGGGGCGCCTGGACACGGCGCGCTTCCAGGCCACGATCGTCGGCACCACGCCGATGGGGCGGCCCGGCATGCCCGAGGAGATCGCGGGCGCCGCCGCCTTCCTGTGCAGCGACGACGCGGGCTACGTCACCGGCCAGGTGCTGGCGGTCGACGGCGGCCAGACCACGAGCGCCTACATCAGCGAGCCATTGGTGCAGTGCTGGGTCGACGCCCACCCGGACCATTGAATCCCAGGAGCCTTTCTTCATGCGCATCGCACTCATCACCGGCGCCGCGGGCGGGCTGGGGCTGGCCAGCGCCCGCAGGCTGGCCGAGGAAGGCCTGAGCATCGCCGTGGCGGACCTGCATGCGCAGGCCGCCGAACGCGCCGCCGCCATGCTGCCCGGCAGCGGCCACATCGGGCTGGCCTGCAACGTGGCCGACGAAGACAGCGTGCGCGCGGCCTTCGACACCACGGAAAAGAGGCTGGGCCGCGTCGGCGTGCTGGTGTGCTTCGCCGGCATCCTCAGCGCCCATCCCGCGCCTGGCCGGCTGCCGACCGTGGACATCACGCTGCAGGAGTGGGAAGGCGTCATGCGCGTTAACGCGCTCGGCACCTTCCTGTGCGTGCGCGAGATGCTGCGCCGCTCGGCCGGCCGCACCCTCGAACACGGCCGCATCGTCACCGTCGCCTCGCTGGCCGGGCAGATGGGCGGCATGCAGAGCGGCGCGGCCTACAGCGCGTCCAAGGGCGCGGTGCTGGCCCTGTCGAAGGTCGTGGCGCGCGAGGCGGCATCGCTGGGCATCACGGTCAACACCGTGGCGCCCGGCCCGATCGACACGCCGATGCTGCAGCAGACGGTGCCCACCGGCAGCGGCGGCGAAAAATACATGGGCACGGCGGCGGTGCCGCTGGGCCGCATCGGGCTGCCGGAGGAAATCGCCGCCGCGGTCGCGTACCTGGTCTCACCCGGCGCCGGCTTCGTCACCGGCGCCACCCTCGACGTCAACGGCGGCATGCTGATGCGCTGAACAGGAGAAGCACGAATGAACACCACCGCAGTCTGTCCCTTCCAGTCCGCCACCCGGGACTTCAAGCCCTACTACACCCCCGAGCTGCACGCCGCATTCGAAGTGCAGCGGCGCACGGAGCCGGTGTTCTGGTGCGAGGAGATCGGCTACTGGGTGCTGACCCGGCACAGCGATGTGTACGCGGTGCTGCACGACGGCGAGCGCTTCTCCTCGCAGAACACCACGCGGCCGGTCACGCCCATGCCGCCGGACGCCGAGGCCATCCTGCGAGAGGGCGGCTTCCTCAACCAGACCGGCAGCCACTCCAGCCTGAACGGCGCGGTGCACAAGCGCATCCGCGGCGTCACCAGCCAGACGCTCAACCTGCGCGAGTTCGTCAAGCTCGAGCCGCACATCCGTCGCCTGGTGGGCGAGGCGATCGACCGCATCGCCGGCAAGGACGAGGTCGACCTGCTGGCCGAGGTCAACTACGAGCTGCCGGCGCATGTGGTGTTCAAGCTGATGGGCATCCCGGACGCGGATGTCCCCGACGTCAAGAAATGGGCCGGCGCGCGCAGCGTGATCGACTTCAGCCCGGCGACGCACGAGCAGCAGCTGGAGGGCGCGAGGAACATGGTGGCCTTCTGGCAGTACTGCGCGGCAATGGTGGCCGACCGGCAGAAGAACCCGGGCGACGACTTCACCAGCCGTATGCTGGCCATCCGCAATGGCGACGACAGCGTGATCAGCATCCCCGAGATCATCACCCACACTTTCGGCGTTGCCTTCGCCGGCCACGAGACCACCACCAACCAGCTGACCAACACCTTCCGCTCGCTGCTGGAGAACCGCGGCCAGTGGGAGGCGCTGTGCGCCGATCCGACGCTGGCCGCCAACACGGTGGAGGAGGGCATGCGCTATGCGGGGGCGGTGATCGGCTGGCGCCGCATCGCGCTGCAGGACGTGGAGTTCCGCGGCGTCAGGATCCCCGAGGGCGCGCCGATCATGCTGTCCTTCGCCTCGGCCAATCGTGACGAGGAGGTGTTCCCGGAGCCGCACAGGTTCGACATCCGGCGCGCCAACGCGCGCAAGCAGCTGACCTTCGGCAACGGCGTCCACTTCTGCCTGGGCGCGCCGCTGGCGCGGCTGGAGATGAAGATCGTGTTCGAGGAATTCGCCAAGCGCTTCCCCAGGATGCGGCTGGTGGAGCCGGACACGGCGCGGCACCTGCACACCTTCGTGTTCCGCGCGGCCGATGCGCTGCGGGTGCGGCTGCAATGAGCGCCCGCGTGTTCGAAGACAAGGTGGCGGTGGTCACCGGCGGCGCCAGCGGCGTCGGCCTGGCCCTGGTGCGCCAGCTGCTGGAGGCCGGCGCGAAGGTGGCGGTGGTGGACCGCGATGCCGCGTCGCTGGACCGGGCGCTGGAAGGGCTGGACGGCAGCCGCGTGCTGGCGCTGCGCGCCGACGTGGCGCAGGACGCCAGCGCGCAGCGCTACGCCGATGCCACGGTGCAGAGATGGGGCCGCATCGACCTGTTCCACAACAATGCCGCCATCGTCGGCCCGCAGTCCCCGCTGCTGGACTTCCGCATGGCGGACTTCGACCGCATCTTCGCCGTCAACGTGCGCGGCGTGCTGCTGGGGATGCAGGCGGTGGGCAAGGTGATGCGGGCGCGGGGCGGGGGCGCGATGGTGAACACCTCCTCCGTGTCGGGCCAGCGCAGCAGCCGGGTCGAAGCGGGGCTCGGCGTCTATGGCGCATCGAAGGCCGCGGTGATCCGCATGACCCGGCAGGCGGCGCTGGAGTTCGCGCCGCACGACATCCGCATCAACGTGATCTGCCCGGGGCCGATCGACACGCCCTTGCTCCGAAGCACCTTCCGGGTCGAGGGGCGCGACGAGGCGCAGGTGGAGGCGGCGCTGAAGCAGCACTTCCTGAACCAGCCGCTGCACCGGGCGGCGACGGCGCAGGAGGTGGCGAACCTGGTGTTCTGGCTGCTCGGGCCGCAGGCGAGCTTCGTCACCGGCGGGGTCTACAACGTCGATGGCGGCATGACCGCCTGAGCGCGTTATCGGACGGCGACGAAGTTGCCGTCCTTCACCTGCAGCAGCACCCCGCCATAGCTCGGGTTGCGCCCCGCATCCACGCTCCACATCCCGTTGCCCAGGACCATCGGCACCTTGTTCAGCTTGGCCAGCTCGTCGCGGATCTTCGCGCGGTCCGGGTCCGGCCCGGCGTTCTTCACCGCCTGCACCGCCACCTGGCCGAGCGCGTAGCCCATGCCCGCCCAGTTGTCCGGCATCGCCTTGTACCTGACCTGGTAGGCCTTGACGAAGGCCTGGTTCATCGGCGCCGGATTGTTGGGCGAATAGTCGGAGACGACGTAGGTGCCTTCCACCGCCTTCCCGCCGGCCTTGATGAAGCCGAGCGAGCCGAGCGTGGACGGGCCGATGAACTTCACCTTGGAGTCCAGGCCGGCCTGGCGGATCTGCAGGATCAGGTTGGCCGTCACCTCGGCCGGCGCGGCGATGAAGATGGCATCGGTCGGCGTGGCCGCCACCTTGGTGGCCAGTGCCAGGAAGTTGGATTCGGAGGAGACGAACTTCTCGTCGGCGACGATCTTCGCGCCCGCCTTGGTCAGGTAGTCGCCCAGCGCCTCCTTCTGCCCGACGTAGCCGTCGTTGCTCTGGTCGTGCAGCAGGACGATGCGGCTGACGCCCAGCTGCTCCACCGCGAGCTTGCCCAGGAAACCCATGATGTCCACCGGCGTGGCCTGGATCTTGAAGGCCCACGGGCCGGTGGCCAGGATGCCGGGCGAACTGCCGATGGCCAGGATCGGCACCTTCAGGTCGTTGGCCACGGGCGCGCCGGCCAGCGCTTCGCCGCTGATGGTGGGACCCAGGATCAGCATCACGTTGTCGCGCTTGACGAACTGGTTGACCAGGTTGATGGTCTGGCCCTTGTCGCCGGCCGTGTCGCCTTCGAAGACCTTGAACTTGTTGCCGCCGGGGAGGCCCTGCGCATTGGCTTCTTCCAGGGCCTGCTTCATTCCGTTCTGGATCGGCACGCCGCCGAAGGCATAGGTGCCGGTCATGGCGTTGAACACGCCGACCGGGATCTCCTTGCCTTGCCCGAAGGCCAGGCCGCTGGTGGCGAGAAGGAGCGCGCCGGCGGCGACGGCTCTGCGTTGGATGGGCATGTTGTCTCCGTTTTGAAAGTACTCCGGCAGTGTGGACACTGGCGCCGGTGGCGTCTGTCCCCGTCTCAGGGGACGAGCGCCAGGGGCAGCACGTCCAGCGTGCGCAGCGTGTTCACCGGCCGCCAGCGCGCCGGCCCCGCGGGCTCGATGCGCCGGATGCGACGCAGCACCGCGCCGAGGATGCATTCGGCCTCGAGCCGCGCGATCATCTGCCCGATGCAGACGTGCGCGCCGGCGCCGAAGGCGCGGTGCACGCCGGTGGTCTGGCGCGTCACGTCGAAGCGGTCCGGGTCCTTCCACTGGCGGGGGTCGCGATTGGCGGCGCCCATGTGGTAGCCGACCTTGGTGTCGGCGCGCAGGCGCACGCCGCCGAGCTCGACCTCTGCCGTGGTGGTGCGGAACATCACCTGCGCCGGCGATTCCATTCGCAGCGCTTCCTCGAAGGCACCCTTGATCAGCGCCGGGTTGGCCTTCACCAGGGCCAGCTGCCGCGGGTGCTCCGACAGCAGCTTCAGCGTCGAGCCGATGCCGGCGATGGTCGTGTCCACGCCGGCGCGGAAGAAGGTCCGCACGTGAAAGGGCGCCGTGCCCTTGTCGAAGTCGCCCGCGTCCTCGGCCTGGTAGATCTTCTCGCCGAAGCCGCCGGGCAGCATGTACTCGCGCTGCAGCACCTGCTGGTACCAGTCCATGATCGGCGCGGCGCGTTCCAGCGTGCGCGCCACGCGCTCGTTGTTGGGCCCGATCTGGTTGAAGTTGAGCTCTCCCGTCAGCTTGATGCGCTCGGGCGGCACGTCGACGCCCAGCACCGAGGGGAAGACGTCGAGCACGAAGGCCTCGGCGATGTCGGCCACGCCGTCGACGCTGCCCCTGGCCACCACCTGGTCGGCCACTTCCTCGGCACGATGGGCGAACTTCTCCTTCCAGGTCTTGATGACGAGCGGAGACAGGATCTTCTGCAGCGCCGCGCGCACCCGCGTGTGCTCGGGCGGGTCGAGTTCGGCGATCGGGCTGCGGGTGCGCCAGGCGCCCGGCTTGCGGATGTCGCTCATGCCGACGCCACCCTCGGTCGTGAAGCGGGCATGGTCGCTGGCGACGATGCCGGCCTCGTGGTGGCGGCCCACGGCGTAGTAGCCGTGCGGCGCGATGAAGACGGCCGGCCCCAGTTCGCGCATGCGCTCGAAGAAGGGGTAGGGGTCGGCGATGTTGGCGTCGGAGAAGGGGTCCTCGTCGAGGACCGGCGCGTCGGGGGCGGGGATGGTGTTCATGTCTTCAGTCTCCGCTCGGCAGCACGCGCACCGTCATCTCGCTGATGCGCCAGCCCACCTCGGTGCGGCGAAAGCGCATGTCGTACTTGCCGAACATGGCGATCTTGCCGGGGCCGTCGCGCCAGTCGGTGATCAGCGCCCGCGCGTGGCCCATGGCGTCGTCGGCGTTGGCGCCCGGCACCACGTAGAAGTCGGTCATCTGGTGGTGCATGCGCTGCCTGAACTTCTTCCTCATCACCTCGTCCATCAACGCCAGCAGCTTGTCGCGGCCCCGAAGGGTCTCCGGCGGCAGGCCGCTGCCGCCCTGCGCGGGCGGCGGCGAATTGGCGCGCGTCCAGCTCGCGTCCTCGGTGAACAGCTGGACGAAGTTCGGGTCGCCGGCGTCGGCGAGGTGGCCGTAGCGGGCGAAGACCGATCGGATCTCTAGCTCGTCGTCGACGGGCAGGTGGGGGAAGCGCATGTCGTGGTCTCCAGGAAGCGGTCTCGGGGCACCAGTGCCCGTTCGCCGGTTGCGCCCGCGCGGGTGAACACGCCGGCGGCGCGTGCGTCTCCAGGCAGTGTCATGACGCGCCGCGTCGCCGTCTGTCCCCATGGCAGGGGACCCCCTGCAAACCCGTCCCACCCCAAGGGGACATACATGCGGGGCCCGCATTCCTATCCTGCTCGCATGCTGATGCAACAACTTCTCAACGGCGTGGTCGTGGGCAGCGTCTATGCCCTGTTCGCGCTCGGGTTCACCCTTCTCTTCGGGGTGAACCACATCATGAACATGGCCCACGGCTCGGTGTTCATGTGGGGCGCCTTCGCCGGGTTGTATGCCGTGACCATGCTGGACGCGCCGATCTACGTGGGGCTGCTGCTCGGGATGCTGGCGGGCGGGCTGGTGTCGGTGGCGCTCGACGTGTTCGCCTTCCGGCCGCTGCGCCGCCGCAACGCGCCCGAGTTCTCGGCCATCGTCTCCTCGATCGGCGCCGACCTCGTGCTGCTGGCGATCGCGCAGAAGGTCTCCAACACCGCGGTCATGCGCTTTCCCTTCGATGCCTTCCCCGTGGTGGTCTTCACGGTGGCGGGCTTGCGCATCCAGCTGCTGCAGCTGGTGATCATCGCGCTGGTGGTGGCGATGGTCTTCGGCCTGGTCTGGTACCTCTACCGCACCGGCTTCGGCCAGCGCATCCGCTGCGTCGCCTATTCGGAGCAGACCTCGCGCCTGCTGGGCATCAACCCGGGGCCGGTCAACATGCAGGTGTTCATGATCTCGGGCGCACTGGCCGGCATGGCGGGCGTGCTGATCGGCCTGGTCTTCAACTCGGTGCACTTCGCGATGGGCGAGCCGCTGCTGCTGCGCGCCTTCGTGATCATCATCCTGGGTGGCCTGGGCAGCATCCCGGGCGCGCTGATCGCGGGGCTCGCCATCGGCATCGTGCAGACGCTGGCCGTGGCCTACGTCTCCTCCGGCGTCGCCGAGGCCGTCGTGTTCGTCACCCTCTTCATCGTCATCCTGGTCAAGCCCACCGGCCTCTTCGGCCAGGCCTCCGCCGCGATGCGGATTCAACGCGCATGATGAATTTCCTCTACACCTACCAGTCGCTCTTCGACCACATCCTGGTCTACGCGCTGCTGGCGATGAGCCAGTACGTCGTGCTGCGCGCCGGCGTGTTCTCGCTGGGCACCGCGGGCTTCGCCGCGCTGGGCGCCTACGGCTGCGCGCTGCTGATCACCAAGGCCGCCTGGCCGCCCTTCGCGGCCATCGTCGCCGGCACCGTGCTGGGCACGCTGGCCAGCGCCTTGCTGGCCTTTCCGCTGTCGCGGCTGCGCGGCGTGTTCCAGGCGGTGGCCACGCTGGCACTGGTGCAGATCG
Organism: Variovorax sp. 01T432; assembly: GCF_056398605.1. Lineage (NCBI taxonomy): Bacteria > Pseudomonadati > Pseudomonadota > Betaproteobacteria > Burkholderiales > Comamonadaceae > Variovorax > Variovorax sp. 01T432. Next base: position 41,658 of record NZ_JBFTPS010000002.1, on the reverse strand, counting down.
TGCTGTCGGTCACGCAGAACTGGGCCGGTGTCACCAACGGCGCGCTGGGCGTGAACGGCATCCCCAAGGCGGCCGGCACCGGCGTGCTGCTGTCGGTGGTGGCGGTGGTGGTGCTGCTGCTGGTCGCGATGGGCCGCTACAGCGTGGGCCGCGCCATGGACGTGATCCGCGAGGACGAGACGGTGGCGGTGTCATTGGGCATCTCGGTGCCTTACTACCACCGCATCGCGTTCATCCTCTCCGGGTTGCTGGCGGGCCTGGGCGGGGCGCTGCAGGCCACCAGCAGCTACGCCATCACGCCGGGGGAGTTCGGCTTCGGCATGCTGGTCGCGGCGCTGACGATGGTCGTGCTGGGCGGGCGCACCTCGGTGTGGGGCGCGCTGGTGGGCGCCGCCATCCTGACCACGCTGCCGGAACTGTTCCGCGTGTTCGCCGACTACCGCAACGTGGTGCAGGGCATCCTGCTGATGCTGGTGATCGTGTACCTGCCCCGGGGCGTGGCCGATTCGGCGATCGCGATGCTGCGCGACCGCCGGCGGTCGCGCGTCGCCGGCCGCATCCTGGCCGGGTCCAAGGCGACCGGCGCCGGTGGCGAAGGGGCCGCGTCCGTGAATCCCTCCATCGAAGCAGGAGCGCGCCCATGACCGCAACACTGGTCCTCCAGGACGTGGCCCGCCACTTCGGCGGCGTCCCCGCCGTCGACGGCCTGAGCCTGCAGGTTCCCGCCGGGCAGATCACCGGCCTGATCGGCCCCAACGGCGCGGGCAAGACCACCGTCGTCAACCTCATCACCGGCCTGCTGCACCTGAGCGCCGGCAAGGTGCTGCTGGATGGCAAGGACGTCTCGCGCCAGGAGGCGCCCGAGCTGGCGCGCGCGGGCGTGGCGCGCACCTTCCAGAACATCCGCCTGGTGCCGGACGCGACTGTGATCGAGAACGTGATCGCCGGGTTCCACCGGCACGAGAAGGCCGGCCTGTGGGCCAACCTGCTGGGCTTGCCCTCCGCGCGCGCCGAGGCGAAGCAGATGCACGAGCGGGCGATGGCGCTGCTGGAGCGCTTCGGCATGGCGGCGCTGGCCGGGCACCGCGCCGGCGGGCTGTCCTACGGCCACCAGCGCCGCATCGAGATGATGCGCGCGCTGGCCACCGAGCCCAGGCTGCTGCTGCTCGACGAGCCGGTGGCCGGCATGAACGATGCTGAGGCCGAGAGCCTGGCGGGCATCTTCCGCGGCGTGGCCGCCAGCGGCGTCGCCGTGCTGCTGATCGAGCACAACATGCGCTTCGTCATGTCGCTGTGCTCGCAGCTCTACGTGCTGGCCTCGGGCCGGCTGATCGCCCAAGGCCTGCCGGAAGCGGTGGGCCGCGACCCCAAGGTCGTCGAAGCCTACCTGGGAGCCTGAGGCATGCTGGACATCCGAAACCTCGACGTGCACTACCGCGGCATCCAGGCGCTGCGCGGCGTGAGCCTGACGGTGAAGAAGGGCGAGATCTTCGCGCTGATCGGCCCCAACGGCGCGGGCAAGTCGAGCCTGGTCAATGCGCTGTCCGGCATCGTGCCCGCCACGGGCGAGATCCTGTTCGAAGGCGAGCCGCTCGGCCGCCGCGCCGCCCACCTGCGTTCGCGCGCCGGGATCATCCAGGTGCCCGAGGGCCGGCGCGTGATCGCGCCGCTGTCGGTGGCCGAGAACCTCGCGCTGGGCCGGCAGGCGGCGGGCGTGCGCGGCAGTGATGCGGGCGACGACCTCGATCGCGTGCATGCGCTGTTCCCGGTGCTCAAGGAGCGACGCAACCAGCTCTCGGGGTCGCTGTCCGGCGGCCAGCAGCAGATGCTGGCGATCGGCCGCGCGCTCATGGGGCGTCCCAAGCTGCTGATGCTGGACGAGCCCAGCCTGGGCCTCGCGCCGGTGATCATCAAGGACGTGTTCCGCGCGCTGGTGCAGCTCAATCGCGAGGGCATGACGATCCTGCTAGTCGAGCAGAACGCCCGCCTCGCGCTGCAGACCGCGCATCGTGCCGCGGTGCTGGAGCAGGGCCGCCTGGTGCACCAGGGCCTGGCCTCGGACCTGGCGAACGACCCGGCGATCGCCGACCACTATTTCGGCCGCGCGGGCCTGATCGCGTGACGGCCTATTCGGCCCTGATGTTGCGCTCGCGCACGACGGCGCGCCACTTCACGGTCTCGGCCTGGATGTAGGCGGTGAACTGCTCGGGTGTGCCGCCGACCGGGTCGATGCCGGCCTCGTCGAGCTTGCGTTTCACCTCGGCCGGCGCGATGGCCTTCAGGTAGGCGGCGTTCATCGCGCGGATGACCGGCTCGGGCGTGCCCGTGCGAACCGTGAAGCCCTGCCAGCCTTCCACCTCGAAACCCTTGACGCCCTGCTCGGCCAGCGTCGGCAGGTCGGGGTACGCCGCGATGCGCTTCGAACCGGCGGCGGCGATCGGGCGCAGCCGGCCGGATTCGATGTGCGGCCGGGCCGAGGCGCGGTCCAGGAACATCATGCCCACCTGGCCGCCCAGCAGGTCCTGCACGGCGGGGCCGCCGCCCTTGTACGTGATGGCCACCAGCTTCATGCCGGTATCGCGCGCGAGCAGCTCGGTCGCGAGGTGATGGGTGGTGCCCGCGCTGGGCGAGGCATAGTTCAACCCCTGCGGCGTGCGCGCGGCCAGCGCGATCAGCTCCTGCACGTTGCCTACCGGCAGCACCGTGGGGTTGACCACCAGCACGAAGTCGAACTTGGCGGTCATGGTCACCGGCGCCAGGTCCTTCAGCGGGTCGTAGGCCAGCTTCTCGAACATGCTGGGGTTGACGGCGTAGGTCGTCATGTCGCCCAGCAGGAGGGTGTGGCCGTCCGCCGGCAACTGCCGGGCCACCGCGGTGGCGCCGATGATGCCGGAGGCGCCCGGGCGGTTCTCGACGATCACCGTCTGGCCCAGCGCCTCGCCCATGCCGGGCGCGACCAGTCGCGCGAAGAAGTCGGTGCCGCCGCCGGCCGGGTAGGGCACGATCAGGCGGATCGGCTGGCCGGGCCAGTTCGATTGGGCGAAGGCCGCCGGGGCAAGAGTGGCGGCGGCGGCGAGCGAGAGAAGCCTGCGTCGATTCATGGTGGATGTCTCGTTGTTGCGGTTACTGCGCTTGCTGCGCGACGTCTCGTTGAAGAATTCTCGTCAGCGCCGCCGCCAGCGTCGCCTGCGCCTTGTCGCTGCGTCCCACCGAGCGCCAGCCCACGTGCTGGTCGGGCCGCACCAGGATCGCGCCGTCGGCGGACACGCCGCGCAGATGGCGCCAGGCGCGGTCCGCATCGCACACCTCGGACTCGTCCGAGATCTCGACCACCTCGATCGGCACGCGGCTCGCGCGCGCCACGGCGGCCGCTGCCTCGGCCCATCCCGAGGCCTTGCGGCCGGTGAGCAGGACGAAGCTGCCCGGCTTCACCAGGTCGAGCGTGGAGAGCCTGCGGCCCTCGCGCTCGAGCCATGCGTGCGGCAGGCGATGCCCGGGGCGCGTGGTCGGCACATAGGTCTGGCCCAGCGGGTCGCGCTCCGGCGTCGGCGTGCCGTCGGGCATCACCGCGCCGTCGTCGTAGTGGTAGCCCAGCTCGATGTCGTGTGCCTGCCATTCCATGCGCTGCACGTCCATGATCCGCGCCAGCCGCGCGCGGCGGGTGCGGCCTTCCGGGTCGTCGGCGAAGTAGCGGCGGAAGTTGGCCTGGCTGAGCTCGGCGTCGCCGCGCACCAGCCCGATCCCGGCATCGGTGAGCTGGTGGTTCTGGAAGGTCATCAGCGCCCACTGGATGTTGGCCGCCGCGACCGGCCGGCGCTCGGCTTCGTAGCTGTCGAGCAGGCTGTCGTGCGCCTGGCCCTTGAGCACGGCGGCGAGCTTCCAGGCCAGGTTGTGGGCGTCCTGGATCGCGGAGTTCAGGCCCAGGCCGGTGGTGGGCGGATGGCGGTGCGCGGCATCGCCGGCCAGCAGCACGCGGCCCCAGCGGTAGCGGTCGACCAGCACGCCCTCGACCGTCCAGTGGCCGATGCCGATGATGTCCGGCGCCAGGTCCGGGATCTTCAGCAGCTCGCGCATGCGCGGTAGCAGCGAGGCTTCCTCGAAGCGCGAGGGATCGTCCGGGCGGAAGCTGAAGTGGAACATCCACTCCTCCGAGTGCCGGCCGAATTTCGTCGGGCCCAGTTGTCCGAGCACGCCGCTGGCCCAGGACCCGCCCTGCGGGTTCACGAACCAAGTCGTCATCGAATAGTCGTCGTCCCAGTACTGCGACAGGTCGGCGCGGAAGTACACGGTGACCATGTGCGCCAGGTCGGTGGCGCCGCTCATGACGGCGCCCACCGCCGGCCCCACGGCCTTGCCGCCGTCGGCGCCGATCAGGTACCTGGCGCGCACGCGGATGTCCTGGTCGGTGGCGCGATCGCGCACGATCGCCGTCACGCCGTCCGGGTCCTGCTCGAAGGATTGCAGCTGGTGGTTGTAGAGCACCTGCGCCCGGTCCTGGGCCGAGGCGATCTCGCGAAGCAGCGGCTCCATGCGCACCTGCGGGAACAGCGTCGACTCGCAGGGGCTGTCCTTGGCGTAGTGCTGCGCGAGCGAACCGCCGCCGAAGGATTCGATGCGGTAGAAGGTGCGCCGGTCGAGCTCGCCGTCGCCGGCGAGGGTGGTGCACCAGCGGATGTGCGAGATGTGCTTGAGCGGCATGGAGCGCTCGTAGACGCGCTCAGCCACGTCGAACTGGCGCAGCAGTTCCATGGTGCGCTGGCTGACGTAGCGCGCCTTGGGCAGGCGGCCGGGCGCGGGATGGCGTTCGACCAGCAGGCTTCGGATGCCCTGGCGCGACAGGAACAGCGAGGAGGCGAGGCCGCAGCCGCCGCCACCGACGATGAGGACGGGAATTTCGATGTCTTTCATGGGCATTTCTTGTGGAGAGAATCGTGGGCCGTGATGCGCTCGAACAGCGCGCGGTGGCCTTGCGCCATCGATGCGTGGAGTTCGCCGCGCTGGCGGGTGAGGGCCTCGGCGAGCTCGCGCCAGTCGGCGGGCGACAGGAAGTCGACGGCCACCGGCAGCACGTAGCTCTCCTCGACCTCCATGTGGCCGAGATAGACGTTGACGTGGGTCTGCAGCAGCAGCTCGAAGGACTCGCGGTGGATCTCGCCCATCACCTCCCAGGCGGTCAGGGCGTGCTCCAGCTCGCGCACGGAGGATTCGCCGCGCTCGTGTTCGGCTTCCAGCCGATCGAGCACCGGGCGCAGCGCCGGGCAGCGCGCGCGGATGCGCGGGAACAGCAGCTCGCTTTCGCTGGCGTGGTGCACGCGCGCGGGCATCTCGTCGAGATAGAACAGCATTGCGCGCAGCTCGTCGAAGTCCGGCGCGCCTCCGCAGCGGCCGGCGCGCTCGACCGCGTCGCGCAGCGCCCGCAGCACCGTGGCGAGGGCCCGGTGGTCCTCGACGATCAACTGGATGGCAATCGGCTGCATGGGAGGCATCGGCGGCGCGTTGGCATGCTCACATTGACGCATGGCCGCGCGTCGAGGTCAGTCCCCGCAACGGGGGACGCCGAGGGCCCCGGGGCGGGAAACGGGGGCGCGAAATGTCAGTGCAGGGCGGTCGAGGCCGCCGCCTGGAAGCGCTCGGCGCTCCACCGGCTCCAGCGGGCCAGGTACCAGGTCAGCAGCTCGCGCTCGCTGCCGATGGCCAGGCGCTGGTAGGCGCGCTTGCGGTAGGTCTTGACGGTTTCCTCGCTCACCGTCAGGTCCAGCGCGATGCCCACCGAGGACAGGCCGTACAGGATGCGGGCGCAGACCTCGGCTTCGCGCCGCGGCAGGGGACTGGTGGCGACGATGCAGTTCTCGATCTCGGGCAGCGTGGTCAGCGCCTGCGCCACGTTGGGGCGGCTCTGGCAGACATCGGCGTGCTTGGCCAGCATGGCCACCAGCAACTCGGCCGCCTGGCCCAGCCTCTCGATGGCCTCGTGCGCGAAGGGCGAATGCGAATCGGCGCGCAGCACGCTCAGGCCGAAGGCGCCATTGGCGCCGCGGCCGCACAGCAGGATGCGGTCGCGCACGTGCGGGTAGACGCGCGGGCGCAGGTCGTCGTAGCCGCGGTCGCTGAAGTCGACGTGGATGATCGCCGCCGCGGCGCCCTCGACGCAGCGCTGCGCCTCGGTCATCGCCGGGTCGTGCTTCCACAGGCCCTGGTTGACGTAGCTCTCGACGCGATCGCGGGCGGTGCGCTCGGGCTCGACGCAGCAGGCGGCGACTTCGCGCAACTCGTCGCGTCCGAGACGGAAGGCCGCGAAGTGGTCCGCACCGCACAGCGAATGCAGGTAGCTGGCCAGCGCGGGCCCGAAGCGCTCGTTGCCGAGGCCGTCGACCAGGCGGGCGAGGGAAGCCTCGAGGCTGTGGCCGGCGGCGGGCCGGTCCTGAACCATCACGGTCATCATGGTTGTCTGTCTCCTGGCGTGGCTGGGATGCGCCCGGGAGCGGCGCACGGCGCGCGGACTTCTGTGGTCCGTCTCACTTTCAAACTACGTAATCAGATTACGCCTATCGAAATCCTGACTGTTCCAGTGGAAACCCTCGGTCGCGAGGAGCGCAGACCCTCAGGCCCAGCCGAGGCGTCGCGAGACTTCCTCTGCGCGCGCCGCCAGGGTGGTGGCGACGCGGCCATCCAGCCGGGTGTCGATGAGGCCGGCCGAGCCCATCACGGTGATCACGCCGGCCACCGCGCCGGCGTGATCGAAGATCGGTGCCGAGACGCCGTGCAGCCCGGGATTGAGATCGCCCTCGACGCGCGCGAGCTTGTGCTTGCGCACGCTCTCGAACAGCGCCTCGACGTCTGCCTTGCTCATCTTGCGAGCGATCTGGCTGGGGGTGGCGCCGGGATGCTGAAAGCCGCTCATTTCGCGCTGGATGAGTGGCGCGGTCAGCGCCGCGGGCAGGTAGGCGCCGAACACCCGTCCGGTGGACGAGGTGAGGACCGGCATGACCGAGCCGGGCCGGCCGCTGATGATCAGCGCGTCGTTCGTTTCCTCGAAGCGCACGAAGGTCGGACCGGCCGCGCCCCAGACCGCCAGGCCGGCGGTGAAGCCGAGTTCGTCGCGCAGTTCGGCCAGCGTGGGCGATGCCACCTGGACGACGTTGAGCCGCCGCAGCGCCGCCAGCCCCAGCCGCACCGCCAGCGGTCCCAGCCGGTAGCCGCCGCTCGCGGTGTCGCGCTCGGCCAGGCCGTTGCGGCAGAAGCTCACCAGGTAGCGGTGGGCCTTGGGCGGCTGCATGTCGGAGCGCTCGGCCACGGTCTTCAACATCAGCGGGGCGCCGGTGTCGATCAGCGCCGACAGCACGCGCACCGCGGTGTCGACCGCCTGCACGCCGCCGGCGTCCTCGTCGCTCGCGGCACCACCGTTGCCGTTGCCGGGTGCGTGCTCTTCGGTCGTGGGCGTGGACGGGTTCATCCGCACCAGCCTAGCATGGGCTTCCCTGCGCTCGCATGGGCTCAGGCGCGGGCCGCGGCCAGGATGGAGGCGAAGCGCGAAATGCGCTGGCCCTGGAAGCGCGCGGCGGCCAGCTTCTCCGGCGGCAAGCCGTTGCCGCGGCCGTCGGTGAAGCTCACGCCATAGGGGTTGCCGCCCGCGGCGTACAACAGCTTGTCGGTGTAGCCGACGGGCACGATGATCGAACCCCAGTGATAGAAGACGTTGTGCAGCGCCAGCAGCGTCGCCTCCTGGCCGCCATGCAGGTTGCCGGCCCCTGTGAAGGCGCCGGCGGCCTTGTCCTGCAGCTTGCCCTGCGCCCACAGCGGGCCCAGCGTGTCGATGAACTGCTTGAGCTGCGCCGTCGGCAGGCCGAAGCGCGTGGGCGTGCCGAGGACGAAGCCGTCGGCCCACTCCATGTCGTCCAGCGTGGCCTCGGGCACGTCGCGTGTGGCTTCCAGGTGTTCCTTCCAGGCCGGCTTGGCGGCGATGGTTTCGGCGTCCGCCAGCTCGCGCACCTTGCGCAGGCGTGTCTGGGCGCCTGCGGCGCGCGCCCCTTCCTCGACGGCGCGGGCGATCTGCCAGGTGTGGCCGGTGCTGCTGTAGTAGACGATGGTGACCTTGGCCATGGCGTTTCTTCTTTGCTCAGACGGTGAGGACGATTTTTCCGAAATGCAGGTTGGCGCTCATGCGCTCCAGCGCGGCGCCGGCCTCGGCCAGGGGGAAGCGGCTGTCGATCGGCAGCCGGAGCCGGCGCTCGGCGACGGCGCCGCCGAGTTCGGCCAGCATCCTGGCGTTGAGCGCGCGGATCTCTTCGAGCGAGCGGGTGCGGAAGGTGACACCGATGTAGCTGATGCGGCGCAGCGCATGCAGCTGGAAGTCGAACTCGCCGCCGGCGCCGCCCAGGCGCCCCAGGTTGACGATGCGCCCGCCGAGCGCGGCCGTGCGCATGGTCTGCGCGAACTGCTTGCCGGTGACCTGGTCGACGATGATTTCCACGCCCTTGCCGCCGGTCGCCTCCAGGACGCGCTGGTGCCACTCGGGCTGGCCGGGGTCGAGCGCCAGGTCGGCGCCGAACTCGGCCAGCCGCGCCCGGCGCGCCGCATTGGTGGAGGTGCCGATCACCTTGCCGGCGCCGAGCAGCCGCGCGATCTGCAGGCCCATCAGGCCGACGCCCGAGGCGGCGCCGTGGATCAGCACGTCCTGCCCGCGCCGGAGTTCGCCGTGGGTGACGATGGCATCGTGCATGGCCTGCAGCGCCAGCATGAGGATGCTGGCTTCCTCGTAGGGAAGGGCGCTGTCGGGAATCCCGCAGGCGCGGCCGCCGTCGGTGACGGCGTATTCGGCAAAGGCGCCGGCGCCGGTGCACATGACGCGGTCGCCCGCCTTCCAGCCGCCGGACTGCGGCCCTGCCTCCACCACCTCGCCCGCCCATTCCATGCCGATCACCTGGCCGTCGCGCGCGGCGAGTCCGGCGAGGTCGGCGCGGTTGAGGCTGGCCGCCTTCACGCGCACGAGGATTTCATGGGGCTTGGGCTGCGGCATGGGGACGTCGGCCAGACGCGCGCCTTCCGCTGTGGAGATGATGGCTTTCATGCACCCAGCTTAGGCAGGGCACCGGCGGCGGTATGCCCCCCTCCGACGGGACAGACAGCGGCCGTCGCGCGGATAAGCTGAAGCCCATGATCCACGAGCTGCGCCTCTACTCCGTCGCCCCGGGCCGCATGGCCGACGTGCACACCCGCTTCAACGCGCACTTTCCGCCGCTGTTCGCCCGCCATGGCGTCGATTGCGTGGCGCGCTGGACCGCGGTGGCCGGCCCCGACGCGCCGCGCTTCGTCTACCTGATGGCCTACCGCGACTACGCGCACCGCGAGGCCGTGTGGGCCAGCTTCTACGCGGACGCCGAATGGTGGCGCATCCGCGCCGAGACCAATGCCGGGCACGAGATGGTCGAGCGCCACGACCTGTTCTTCATGAAGCCCAACGCGGCCTGGGCGCCGGCCGCCGATCCGGCGACGGCGGTGGGCGGCCTGCACGAGATGGTGCAGCAGCAGATCGCGCCCGGACAGAACGCCAATGCCAACCTCTTTCTGCAGGAGACGTGGCTGCCGCTGGTGCGCGAAGCGGGCGCCCGCGTGCTGGCCGTGTGGGACATGGCCGCCGGCGCGGGCATGCAGAAGATCGTGCTGCTGTACGCCTGGCCGGATGCCGCGACGTGGCACGCGGGCCGCCGGTCGCTGGACGGGAACGAGACGCTGCGCGCGGCCTTCGCCGAGCAGCGCGGCACGCATGGCACGGCCTTGTTCCAGCGTGCCGAGGTGAACCTGCTGGACCCGGCCCCGGGCATGACGATCCGCGCGGGACTGGGGCGCTGAGCGGCGCTCGCGGCGCCTAGGACGCCGGGCGCGGGCTGGCCGGCCGGCGCTGCCGGAGGCTGAAGGCGAACACGGCGCCCAGCGCCGCTAGCGCGAGCGCGCTGGCCAGGAACACCGGGCGCGTGCCGATGGCATCCACCACCGCCGAGGCCGTGGCGACACCCGCGGAGATGCCGAGGAACATCATGGAGGCGAACAGGCTGACGGCGGTGCCGCGCAGCGCTGGCACCATCTGCGTGGCGTGCGTCTGCAGCGTGCCGTGCAGCATGTAGAAGCCGAAGCCGGCCAGCAGCGAGGCCGGCAGTGCCAGCGTCCAGTGGTGGCCCATGGCCAGCGCCAGCCAGCCGGCGCCCATGGCGAGCCCGCCGACGATCGCCATGCCGCTTTCACCCAGCGTCGTCACGAGCCGGCGGGCGGCGAAGGTGTAGAAGAAGCCGCCGGCGCCGTACAGCGCCACGATGGCCGCCGCCGCCGACAGGCCGAGCCCGAACTCGCGCACCAGGAAGGCCGGCAGGAAGGCCAGGCCGCAGAAGGCGAAGACGCCCTCGACCAGCACCACCAGCAGCATCCAGCGCGCCCACGGCACCGACAGGACGTGGAGGAGATCGCGCACGTGGCCGTGCGGGGAGGGCGGCCTCACGGCTTCGCCGCGGACCTCGCGATTGAAGGTGATCGCCAGCCCGCCGACGCAGAAGGCCACGGCCAGCAACGCGAACACGGCACGCCAGCCGAGCCACTCGGTGAGCACGCCCGACACCCACTGGCCCGCGATCATCCCGCCCAGCGAGAAGCTGAGGAAGCGCGCCAGCACCGGCTGGCGCTCCGCGTAAGGCACGGTGTCGCCGACCCACGCCAGCACGAGCGCGATGATGCCGGAAGCCGTGGCCCCGGCGAGGAAGCGCGCCACCACCAGCATCTCCAGGCTCATGGCGAACAGGGCGAGCACGTTGCCCGCCACGCAGCCGAGCGCGGCGATGCCGATCATGCGCCGCTTGCCGTAGCGGTCGCCGAGCGGCCCGAAGACGAACTGCATCAGGCCGTAGGCCACGGCATAGGTGGAGATGGTGAGCGCGGCGCGGCCGGTGGTGACGCCGAAGCTCTGCGCCAGCGCGGGCAGCATCGGGTCGCAGACGCGCATCATCGCGCTGCTGCAGAAGTGGACCGTGGCGAGCGCGGCCAGGCCGCTGCGCCCCGCGCCGGTCATGCCTTCTCCGCGTCCTGCTTCTCGAAGCCGGGGCGCGGGATCAGCGACAGCCAGGTGGTGCTGAGGCCGCCGTCGACCAGCACGTCCTGGCCATTCACGTAGCCGGAGCGCGGGCTAGCGAGGAAGGCCACCACCTCGGCGATGTCCTTCGGTCCGCTGATGCGCCCGGCCGGCACGATCGATTCGCGCTTCTGCCGCACGGACGCATCGAGGTAGATGCCTTCGGTCAGCGGCGTGCGCACCATCGCCGGGCTGACGACGTTGCTGCGGATGCGGTGCTCGCCCAGTTCCACCGCCAGCAGCTGCGAGAGCATCTTCACGCCCGCCTTGCTGATGCTGTAGGGGCCGCTGTAGGGCTGCGGCACGCGGCCGGAGATGGAGGCGATGTGGACCATGCTGCCGCCGCCCGCGGCGATCATCTGGCGGCCGAAGGATTGCGCGCAGAGCAGGAAGCCGTTGAGGTTGACGGCCATCAGCTGGTTCCAGCGCTCCAGCTCGATGTCCATCAGCGCCGCGGCGTAGATGGTGGCGGCGTTGTTGACCAGCACGTCGCAGCGGCCCAGTTCGCGCTCCACGGTCGCGGCGGCGCGTTCCACGTCGGCCTTGTCGGTGATGTCGCAGCCGAGCGCGATGGCGCGCGCGCCGGTCTGCGCGATCTCGGCCGCGGCCCTGGCCGCGCCTTGCGCGTCGCGGTCCAGCAGGGCGACGCGGGCGCCCACCGCCGCGAGTTCGCGTGCGATGCCGATTCCGATGCCGCCGGCCGCTCCGGTGACGACGCAGACCTTGTCTTCGAGTTGGAGCCAGGAATCAGCCATGGCGTCAGGCCTGCGGCGCGCTGGCGCGCATGCGCATGTCTTGGAGATGGCGCAGTGCGCCGCGGGGGCGAGTGGAGGTGGTCTTGTGCATGGGTGCCACTGTCGGCCGCGCACGAGCCGATGTCAGTCCCCTCGGAGGGGACGCAGCGCCCTGGTGCCGGGGTGCACCGGTTCCGACCAAGGCTGGTCGCAGTCGGTGCGCCGTGCCTTTGGGCAGGGCGTGTGGGACGTTACTGGCGTCCGTAGACAGCCACATAACCAGACTGACGTAACGCGGCCCGTTTCGCGCCTGGAATCCAGAAAATCCAGAAATCCAGTTTAATGGAGGTATTTTCCATTAAACTGTCAGGCATGGACATCAATGCCCGCATCGCCCAGCGGCTGCGCGAACTGCGCGATGCGCGCGGCTACTCGCTCGAAGCCCTGGCAGAACGCAGTGGCGTGAGCCGCTCCAACATCTCGCTGATCGAGCGCGGCCAGAGCAGTCCCACGGCTGTTGTGCTCGACAAGCTGGCCATCGGCCTGAGCGTGGCGCTCGCCTCACTTTTCGACGGCGGCGCGGACCGCGCTGGCAGCGCATCCCCATCACCCATGATTCGCCTGCGCGACCAGCCGGTGTGGCGGGACCCAGCCTCGGGCTATGTGCGCCGGCAGCTCTCGCCACCCGCTGCCTCGCCACTGCAAATGGTGGAGGTGCTGTTTCCGCCCGGGCAACGCGTGGCCCTGGACTCGGCGGTGCACGATGCAGACATCCACCAGCAGGTGTGGTTGATCGAGGGCCGCATGGAGCTGACCGTGGGCGACACCACATGGCCACTGGCGGTCGGCGACTGCTTGGCCATGCAGCTCAACCAGCCCATCGTGTTCCATAACCCCGGGACACGGCCCGCGCGGTACCTGGTAGCGCTGACCACCCTTGCCAGCCCGCCCAGCCGCATTGCATCTCGTCGTTCGACTGACCAGAGAAAGCGATGACTGATCCTGTTCTTGCCCCGCTCCCCATCACCATCCGCCGCTTTGGCGCTGACGAGGCCGCTGCTTGCATTGAAGCCCTTGCCGACGTGCTGATCGACTGCGTGCAGGGCGGTGCTTCGGTGAGCTTCATGTGGCCTCTGCCGCGCGCCGCCGCACTGACTTTCTGGCGCGGCGTTGCCGAAGGCGTGGCCCGCAAGGAGCGCGTCTTGTTGGTCGCAGAGGATGCGGACGGCGCCATCGTGGGCACCGCACAGCTGATTACCGCCATGCCCGAGAACCAGCCTCATCGCGCCGACGTGGCCAAGATGCTGGTCCATCGAAGGGCCCGCCGTCAGGGTCTGGCGCAGCGCTTGCTGGCTGCGGTGGAAGATGCCGCGCGTGCGGAGGGAAAGACCGTGCTTGTGCTGGACACCGCGACGGGCGGTGATGCCGAGCGGCTCTATCAGCGCGCAGGCTGGCACCGGGTGGGAGTGGTGCCGGACTACGCGCTCATGCCGGACGGTGCGATGTGCGCCACGACGCTTTTCTGCAAGCGCCTCTGAATTCCGGGCGGCCATCCGTCCGTACAGGCATACCTGCAGCGCACGCGCGCGCGGCCTTGAGGTCTTCTGTGGCGGCGCGGCCCTGAATTCGTGACCCGCTCCGTCTCGAGCCGGGAGCGCCTCGGGTATTCCCTTTGTTGACGAATCATTAAATGCCAAATCAAATAGATGACATGAAAGCATGCGATCTGTTCAACGTCGAAGGCCGCGTTGTCGCCATCACGGGCGCCGCCGGCGGCATCGGGCTGGCCTATGCCGAAGTGATGGCGGCCAACGGTGCCAATGTCAATCTCATCGACATCGATCCGCAGGCACTTGCAGCGGCTGTCGAGCGGCTGCAGACCGGCGGTGTCGACGTTCACGGCGAGGTCGCCGACGTGACGAAGCCCGACACGGTGCGCCAGGCCTTCGCCAACATCGTCGAGCGCCACGGTCGGCTCGATATCGTGTTCGCCAATGCGGGGATCAGCGGCGGCCCGGGCTTTCTCAACGGAGCCGGCGAACGCAATCCGGCCGGCGCGATCGAGAACCTTTCGCTCGAAGTGTGGGAGCGCGTCATGGCGACCAACACGACCTCGGTCTTCCTCACCTTGCAGACCGTCGTGCCGTACATGAAGAAGCAGCAGGGCGGCGGACGCATCATCGTCACGAGCTCGATCTCGGCGTCGAAGACCGAAACACTGGTCAGTTCGATCTACGCGACCTCCAAGGCGGCCGTCGGCTACCTGGTGCGGCAGGCCGCACATGAGCTCGCCAAGTACGACATCCTGGTCAATGCGATCTCGCCCGGCCCCGTCATCACGAACATCGGTGGCGGACGGCTCAAGGACGCCACGGCGCGCAAGCCATTCGAGCGCGCTGCGCCGCTCGGGCGCATCGCCACCACGCAGGACCTTCAAGGCGCCGCGTTGTACCTCGCTTCGCCCGCGTCGAGCCTCGTCACGGGGGCGCAGATCATCATCGACGGCGGCACGGCGCTCGGCCCGGCGGATTGAAGCCAATCACATGAACACCCAGAACAAGGTCAGCAACATCCGGGAGCCGGGTCCTGTCGAGATCACATCGCCCGACGGGCACGTCTTCGGTTGCTGGGTTGCTCCGGCCGAAGGTACGTCGCGCGGTGCGGTCATCGTGCTGCAGGAAATCTTCGGCGTGAACGCGCACATCCAGACGGTCTGCGCGCGGCTCGCCAAGGACGGCTACGACGCCTATGCGCCCGCGCTTTTCGATCGCCTGCAGCCGGGCTTCACGTCCGGCTATAGCAAGGAAGAGGTCGCGCAAGCGCTCAAGTTCCTGCCGCGGCTGGACTGGCCGGCGATGGTGGCGGACACGCTCGCGACGGTGGACGTCGCGAGGCGGACCCAAGGCTGCGTTGCCCTGATGGGCTTCTGTCTCGGCGCCTCGGTCGCGTGGATGGCGGCACAGTCCCGCCCCGGCATCGCGGCGGTGGTCGGCTACTACGGCGGCCAGATCGTCCGGCACCTCGACCGGCCGGCGCAGAGCCCGACCCTCCTGCACTATGGCGAAGCCAATCACACGATCCCGATGGCCGATGTGGAGCGCATCCGCTCGGAGCGGCCCGAGTGCGAACTGCATGTCTACCCGGCGGGCCACGGCTTCAACTGCGATGCACGCGCCTCGTACGAGCCCGCGTCCGCGACGCAGGCCTGGGACCGCTCGATGCGGTGGCTCGCGGCGCACAGGGGTTGACATGGCCGGCAAGAAATTGGAGCCCCGCGACGGGGCCCTGGGCGCGCTCGCCGCACCGATCGCGCCCCTGGCCGACGAGTACATCGCCGTGCTGGTGATGAGCCTGGCCGGCCGGCTGAACCGCGGTGCGTCGAACCATTACCTGAAGCATTTCGACATCAGCATGGTGGACTACCGGATCGTGCTGGCGCTCGGGCTCGCCAAGAACCTGAACATCAGCGCGGTGGCGGCTTCGGCCGATGTCGACAAGGCGGCTGCGAGCCGCAGTCTCCGCGCGCTGGAGCAGCGCGGCGTGGTCGAACTGGAGCAGACCGCGACGCGCGGCCGCGCGGCCATCGTCCACCTCACGGAGTCCGGCCGCGAACTCGAGCGCCAACTCAAGAAATCTTCGCGCCTGCGGGAGCGGCGTTTCATCGCCGGACTCTCCGAGGACGAGCGCAAGCAGGCCGTCGCGCTGCTCAAGAAGCTCATCGCCGGCGTACCGAACATGAACAAGGAATGAACTCCGTGACATCGATCTACGACAATCCCCTCAAGTTCAAGCGCATCGAGGTCCGCCCGATGAACAGCACCATCGGCGCCGAGATCCATGGCCTCGACCTGACCCGCCCGCTCGACGAGGAGACCTGGCAAGAGGTGCGGCAGGCCTTCGCCGACTACCTCGTCGTCTACTTTCCGAACCAGCCGTTGACGCACGATCAGCATCTGGCTTTCAGCGAGCGCTTCGGTCCGCTGATGGCGATGCCGCAGCTGCTGTCGGTCGAGGGCCACGAGCAGATCCACATCATCAAGCGCGACGGCGACGACAACAGCCGCGTGATCGGCGAAAGCTGGCATTCGGACAGCACCTACTTCGAGTCGCCGCCGGCCGCGGTGATCATGCGCGCGGTCACGGTGCCTGAGTTCGGCGGCGACACCGGCTTTCTGAGCATGTATGCCGCATACGAAACGCTGTCGCCCAAGATGCGCTCGATACTCGACGGGCTCAACGTCGTTCACAGCGCGACGCGCATCTACGGCTCGGCCTATCACGCGCAGAAGAAGAAGTTCAGCTCGGTCAATGCGCGCACCGATCTCGACATCGAAGCCGGCGATCGCGAGCAGATCCATCCGGCGGTGTGCACGCATCCGATCTCCGGCCGCCGCTTCCTGTACCTGAACCAGGTCTACGTGCAGCGCTTCGAAGGCATGACGGAGGCCGAGAGCCTGCCGCTGCTGCGCTTCCTCTACGACCACGCCGCGCGCTTCGAGAACACCTGCCGCGTTCGTTGGCAGAAGGATCAGGTGCTGATCTGGGACAACCGTTGCACGATGCACAAGGCCATTCCGGACTACATCGGCCGCGCTCGCTACATGACGCGCACAACCATCGCCGGCGAGCCGCCGCGCTGAGATCCCCCGAGCCTACCGAGACAACCACCGAGGAGACCCCCATGAATAGCAAGCTCTTTCGCAGAACCTTTGTCGCTGTCGCGGCCGTCGCCGTCGGCGCCATCGTTGCCGGCGCCGGCCTGTTGTCGGCCACGCCGGCCATGGCGCAGGCCGCGCCCGCGCTGACCACGGTCAATGCCGGCTTCGTGCCCGTGACGGACGTGGCCGCGCTCTACCTCGGCGAGGAGGTCGGCATCTGGAAAAAGCACGGCCTGCAGCTCAAGGCCAACGTGGCATCTACCGGCTCGGTGCCGTCCGTCATGAGCGGCGAATACCACTTCGGCTTCACCGCGCTGGTCAACGTGCTGCAGGCACGCGACAAGGGCTTGCCGCTCAAGATCATCGCGGCGGGTTCGAGCTCGACCGGCGTGAAGGGCGCCGACGTGACGATGATCCACGCCGGCCCGCAAAGCGGCATCAAGTCGGCCAAGGATCTCGAGGGCAGGACGGTTAGTGTGAACGCGCTCAACGGCCTGCTGCAGATGCTCGGCAAGGCGGCGGTGAAGGCCGACGGCGGCGACCCGTCCAAGGTGCGCTTCATCGAGCTTGGCTTCGCCGAAGCACTCGCCGCACTGCAGGCCGGCAAGATCGATGCCATGGTCGGCGCCGAGCCCTTCGGCACCGCGGCGATCGCGGCCGGCTTTCCGCCGATCGCTTCGCCGTACCAGTCGATGTCGACCAAGAGCATGATGACCTCGTCGTACTTCACGAGCGAGCCGCAGCTCAAGGCCAACCCCGAGCTGTTCAAGAAGATTCACGCTGCCATCAACGAGTCGCTCGAGTATGCGCAGAGCCATCCGGACGAAGTGCGCAAGCAACTGCCCAAGTTCACCAAGCTCGGCCCTGACGTGGCGGCCAAGCTGATCCTGCCGCGCTACCTGACCGACATCTCGCGTGACTCCGTCGAGATGTTCTCCAGGACCGGCAACGAATTTGGCATGCTCACCAAGCCCGCCGTGTACGACGTCGTCGTCTGGACCGAAGGCAAGTGATCGTGGCCGCGAGCAACGGACTGGCGGGGAACGACGCAGTGCCGAGGATGACGCCGGCTGCTCGCGACCGCGCCTTCGACACGGCTACGATCGGGCGATGGCTGGGCAGCATGACCGGCATCCTGTTGCTCGCGGCGTTGTGGGAAATCGCGCCGCGCGCGGGGTGGCTCAACCGCGACTTCTTTCCGCCCCTGTCGGTCGTGCTGGGACGCCTGTCGGTGCTCGTCGCGACCGAGGAATTCTGGGGCTTCGTCGCCAGCACGGTCCGCACCTGCGTGCTGGGCCTGACCATCGCGGCCATTGCGGGCGTGCTCATCGGTCTGGCGATCGGGCTCACGCCCGGCGCGCGCAAGTACACGCATTCGACCATCGAGTTCCTGCGGCCGATCCCATCGGTCGCGCTGATTCCGGGCGTGATCCTCCTCTTCGGTGCGCGCTACCAGTCGGGCGTCGTGCTCATCACCTACGCGGCCTTCTGGCAAGTCCTGCTGCAGATGCTCTACGGCCTGAACGACATCGACAGCGTGGCGCGCGACACCGCCCGCACCTTCCGTTTCAGCCGCTTTGGCTATGTGCGTCATGTGGCCTGGCCGACCCTGCTGCCCTACCTGTTCACCGGCTTGCGGCTCGCCGCCGCCATGGCGCTGGTGCTGGCGGTGACGGCGGAGATGGTCATCGGAAGCCAGGGGGTCGGTCGGGGCATCGTCGTGGCCCAGGCCTCCAACGCGACGCCCGAGGCCTACGCCTATGTGCTCGTGGCGGGCTTGATGGGCGTGGCCATCAACATGGCGGCGCGCCTGCTGGAACGACGCCTGCTTCGATGGCACCCGAGCGTGCGCAATGCCGGAGGCGCACGATGATCCCGTCCTTCCTGCGCAAGCTGGTGGTCGAGCTGGCGCTGCCGCTCATACTCTTCGGCCTGCTCTATGCGCTGAGTGCGGATTCGACCAACTTCTACTTCCCGTCGCTCGCCGCCGTGCTCGAAAAGTTCAACGGTCTGTGGCTCGGCCCGCGATTTTTCTCCGACGTCATCCCGAGCTTCCAGCGGCTGATGGCCGGCTACCTGATCGCGAGCATCCTGGGCGCGGCCATCGGCATCGCCATCGGCAGCCATGCCGGCGTTCGGCGCGCGGCCGAGCCGGTGCTGGAGTTCTTCCGTGCCGTGCCGCCCGTCGCCATGATCCCTCTGCTGATCATGAGCATGGGTTTCGGCGACGCGATGAAGATCACCGTCATCGTGGCGGGCGCGATCTGGCCGATCCTGCTCAATACGGTCGAAGGCGTGAAGGCGGTCGATTCGGTGCTCGACGACACCTGCCGTACCTACCAGATCAAGGGCCTGGCGCGGCTCTGGCACTTCATTCTGCCCGCCGCGTCGCCACAGATCATCGTCGGCATGCGGCTCGGGTTGTCGATCGGCATCGTGCTGATGGTCATCAGCGAGATGTTCGCGGCGCTCGACGGGCTGGGCTCGGCCATCATCTATTTCCAGCGCAGCTACGAGATCCCGCAGATGTGGAGTGGCGTGCTGATGCTCGGCCTCTTCGGCTTCGGGCTGTCGATGGCCTTCAGGCTGTTCGAGCACCACGTGCTCGGCTGGTACTACGGATTGCGCGATCTCGAAAGAAAGAGCTGAACCATGAGCGCTGTCATGAGCAACGAAGAACCCGAGGTTGGCACAACCGGTGCTTCCGTCGCGTCGGTGGTGTCGGTCCGGCATCTGAACAAGGTCTACGAATCGAAGGAGCGGCGCGTCGAAGCCATCGGCGACCTGAGCTTCGAGGTGCGGCATGGCGACTTCACCTGCATCGTCGGCCCATCTGGCGCCGGCAAGACCACCTTGCTGAAATGCCTGTCGGGCCTGCTGGCGCCGACGCGCGGCACGATCCGCGTGAACGGGCACGACGTGACGTCACCGCCCGAGGAGATGGCCATCGTGTTCCAGGAATACGGCCGCAGCCTGTTTCCGTGGAAGAGCGTCCGCGAGAACGTCGAGCTGCCCTTGCGCGAACGCAGGGTGCCCAAGGACCAGCGCCGGCGCATGGTGGATGCGGCGCTCGAAGCCGTGGCGCTCGCGGGTGTCGGCGACTCGTATCCGTGGCAGCTGTCGGGCGGCATGCAGCAGCGCGTCGCGATCGCGCGCGCCGTTGCCTATCAGCCCAAGGTGATGGTGCTCGACGAGCCTTTCGCCGCGGTCGATGCGCAGACGCGCGCCGACCTCGAAGACCTGATGCTGCGCCTGTGGAGCGAACTCGACCTGACCGTGATCTTCGTCACCCACGACATCGACGAGGCCGTGTACCTGGGCCAACGCGTACTCGTGCTGTCGTCGTCGCCGACACGGGTGCTCGATGACGTGCCCATCGACATCGCCGGCCCGCGCACGCAGGCGCTGACGCGGGTCGAACCCGGCTTCGCGGAGCTGCGAACGCGTGTCTATCAGGGCATCCAGGCCGCGAAGGCGAAGAAGGCCGCCGCATGAAGCGGCGAGCGCCGCGGGGCACGATGGGGGCTGCCGCCCTGTCGTTGTCGGGTGCCGGGATCACCTGGGCGAATGCGTGCTTATCGAGGGTGAACTCAGGCGGTCTGCAGTTCGGCCGGTGTCTTGTACTTCTGCACCTCGGAGAAGCGCTTGACCAGGTAGTCGCCGGATTTCACCGGCGCGTGCCGCGAGGGGTTGTCCGCGGATTGGAACTGCGGCAGGCACGCGACTGGCGTGGCGTAGTCGAGGTTGAAGAAGGTCGGGATCGAGAAGCGTTCCCGGCCCGTTCGGTTCGCCACGCGATGCGGGTTCGACACGTAGCTGTCGTTGGTCCAGACCCTGACCATGTCGCCCAGGTTGATGACCAGTGTGTCCTCGATGTAGGGTGCCGCCACCCATTCGCCGCCGCGTGTGCGCAGTTCGAGCCCGCCGATCGGGTCTTGCGCGAGGATCGTCAGCATGCCGTAGTCGGTGTGCGCCGCGGCGCCGAGTTCAAGCGCCGTCGGGCTCGATTGCGGCGGATAGTGAAAGAGCCGCGACTGCACCATCGGCTTCCGGCACCACTGCAGGAAGAAGTCTTCGGGTTGCTCGAGTGCCGTCGCGAAGATGCGCAGCAGGTTCTTCCCCAGCGCGACCGCGTGGCCGAAGTACGCGTCGGCGGCCTCCTTCAACCATGGCTTGTCGGCCGGCCAGCGGTTGGGGCCATGCAATGGCAATCCGGCCTGAACGTCGGGGTCCGTCAACGGCAGGTCGAGGCCTAGTTCATAACTTTCCTTCAGGTCGGGCTTGTGACCGGGATGCTGCGTCACGCCATAGGGCATGAAGCCACGGCGGAAGCGCTCGTCGATCTTGTCCTCGAGGCGTTCTTCCATCGACAGGCTGAAGTAGCGGCGCGTCGCATCGAACACCGCATCTACCGCGGAACGCGGAATGCCATGGTTGTGAACGTAGAGAAAGCCGGTGTTGGTACACGCCGCCTTGAACTGCGCGACCAGCGGCTCAATCGATCCGCCGGCGAGCCAGTCACCCAGATCGAGAATGGGCATCTCGGTGGCCGATGCGCGGCGGGGGACGGCCACCTGCGGGTTGATGGCGGGTTCGGTCGAGGACATGGGGTCTCCTTGATGGGGTGAGCGGGGGGGATGAATGGGTGTCGCGGTTCGGCTCAGGAACCCCGCGACAAGTCGGTGAAGGCGTCCGTCCAGAAGATGACGTGGCGCGCGATGAATTTCATCAGGCGGTGCAGCATCAGCCCGATGAGCGACAGCACAACCAGGATGGCGAACATGCCCGCGGCGTCCATCGAGAAGTTGCGCTGCAGGATGAGATAGCCCAGCCCGGCCTGCGCGCCGACGAACTCGCCGACGATGGCGCCGATCACGGCCAGCACGATGCCGATGTCCAGCCCCGCGAACACATAGGGCAAGGCCTGCGGCAAGCGCACCATCCTGAGCACATGCCAGGCAGACGCGGTGAAGGCCCTCATCAGCTCGATCTGGTCGCGCGGCGCCGAGCGCAGGCCCACGATGGTGTTGGCCAGCACCGGAAAGAAGACGATGGTCGCGGTGATCACCACTTTCGATGTCGTGTCGAAGCCGAACCAGAGCACGAAGAGCGGCGCCACCGCCACCTTGGGCACCGTCTGAAACGCGACCACGTAGGGATACAGCACGGCTTCGAGCAAGGCGCTCTGGCCGATCGACGCGCCCAGCACCAGGCCGAAGATCGCACCGAAGGCAAAGCCTGCCAGGATCTCGTACAGCGTCACGCCCAGGTGCTTGACGATCTCGCCCGACTGCACGAGTTCGACCAGCGCACGCGCCACCGCGAGCGGCCCGGGAAAGATGAGCGGCGACACCCGCAGCAGCACGACGGCAAAATGCCAGATGGCCATGACCAGCACGAAGAAGCCCGCCATCAGCACGCGGCGCCGCGTGGGGCTCAGGCCGGTCGTTTCGACCGGCGCCTTCGCCCTCGCCGTTGCCGATGCGGTCACCGCACCCTGCGGGTCGTCGTTCGTCCCGTCCAGCGGCGTCTTCATCGGTAATGCACTGCTGTTCATCAGTCGAGCCCCCCGGCGGCATTCAGATTGGCGCGGATGCCCGACACATAGGTGCCGAAGCGGTCCGTGTTGATGATGTCGAGCGAGCGCGGATGCGGCAGGTCGACCTTGACGATCTGCGTCACGCGCCCCGGGCGCGGCGACATCACGACCACGCGGTCGCCGAGGAAGACTGCCTCGGGAATGCTGTGCGTCACCAGCATGATGGTGGCGCCCGTGCGCTCCTTCAGCTTGTGGAGTTCGAGGTTCATGGTCTCGCGCGTCATGGCGTCGAGTGCCCCGAAGGGTTCGTCCATCAACAGCAGCATCGGGTCGTTGACGAAGGCGCGCGCGATGCCCACGCGCTGCTGCATGCCGCCCGACAGCTCGCCTGGATACTTCGTCGCGAAGTTCTCGAGGCCGACCAGCGCGAGGTAGTGCTTGGCGCGTTCGGTGGCGACCTTGATGTCGCGGCCCTGAATCTGCGCCGGAACCAGCACGTTCTGCAGCACGGTGCGCCAGGGCAGCAGCACCGGCGCCTGGAAAACGACGCCGATGTCGCGGCTCGGCCCGGCGACGGCCTTGCCGCCGAGCGCCACCGTGCCGCTGCTCGCGCGCTCCAGCCCCGCGAGGATGCGCAACAGCGTGCTCTTGCCGCAGCCGCTCGGCCCGACCACGGTCACGAATTCGCCCTTGCGCACCTCGAAGCCGACATCGCGCAACGCGATCACGCCGCCGCCGTCCTTGGAACGAAACTCTTTCTGCAGTCGGTCGAAGCTGAAAGCCGGGGCCTCCGCTTGCCGGGGGGTCAGAGGCATGTTCATGCGTGCTCCAGGTCCTCGAACTCTTTCTTGATGGTCTCGACGAACACCGCCGCGATCGGACTCGGCGTGCGGCCCTCGCAGGTGCAGATGGTCATGCGTTGGTGTTTCACGCGCGAGTCCTTGATGGGCACATAGCGAAAGCCCGGCATGTCCGCGCTGTCGCCCGGGCGGGCGTTGACGAGCGTGATCGCCATGCCGGTCTCGGCCACCGAACGCATCATTTCGTACGAGTTGGTCACCAGCACCTCGCGCGGCTGGATGCGTGCCCTGGCGAACATCTCGTCCTGGTCGCGCTTGGCGCTGATGGTCTCGTCGGGCATCGCCAGGCCGTAGGCGGCGCAGTCGGTCAACTTGACCGTCGCGAGTTGTGCCAATGGGTGATGCTTGGCCACCATCACGCAGGTTTCCAGCGTGCGTTCATAGACATGCTTCACGCGCAACGAGGGCGGCGGGTTGAAGGTCACCGCCACGTCGAGTTCGTCGTGGCCGACCAGTTCGATGAGCTTCGTCGTCGGCGCCACTTCGACCTGGTAGGTGACGCCGGGATAGCGGTCGTTGAAGCGCCGCAGGATGCCGGGAATCACCTCGCGCACGAAGGTCTCGACGACACCCAGACGGACGTTGCCCTTGCGCAATCCCTTGAGGGCCTCGATCTCGGAACGCACGCGATCGAGTTCGCGATCGACATGTCGCGTATGCCGCAACAACAGTTCGCCCGCCGCGGTGAGCCGCAGCAACGTGCGGCCAGGGCCACGCTCGATCAAGGGCGCACCGAGTTCATCCTCCAGCAATGCGAGTTGTCGGCTGATCGCCGATGCCGCCACGAACAGGTGCTCGGCGGCGGCGCGGATCGAGCCGGCCCGCACGACCTCCGCGAAGTAGCGCAGTGAAACGGCAGAGATCATCAGGCTGACATGACGGACGCGCCCCACGGCGCGGCATCGCGGTCGTAGGCATCAATGGCGGCCAGCGCCGCTTCGCGCTGGGCGGGCGGCATGAACGATGCAATGAAGCTGTTGCGCGCCAATGCGACCAGTTCGTCGCGGCGGAGCCCGAGCGCGGCCTGGCAGGCAACGTAGTTGTCGTTGACGTAGCCGCCGAAGAACGATGGATCGTCGGAATTGAGAGTGACACAGAGCCCTGCGTCCATCAGCTTCTTGAGCGGATGAACGTCGATCGACGGCACGACCTTGAGCTTCACGTTGGACAGCGGACACACGGTCAGCGGAATCTGCCGCTGCGCCAGCACCCGCATCAATGCCGCGTCGTCGAGGCTGGCATTGCCGTGGTCTATGCGCTGCACATCGAGCAGTTCGACCGCCTCGCGCACATAGGCGGCGGGGCCTTCCTCGCCGGCATGCGCCACCACCTTGAATCCACGCTCGCGGCAACGGCGAAAGAACTCGACGAACTTCGAGGGCGGATTGCCCACCTCCGCCCCGCCAAGGCCGAAGCCGATTAGCCGGTCGGCCCACGGCATCGCGGCATCGAGCATCGCAAGCGCCTCCTCCTCGCTGCGATGGCGCTGAGCCAGCAGGATAAGGCCGCTGGTGATTCCGTCTTCGCGCAGGGCTTCGTCCATGGCGGCAAGGGTGCCTTCGACCACCGTCCCCAGCGCCACGCCACGCGCCGTGTGGCCTTGCGGCCCGAGAAAGAGTTCGGCGTGCAGCACACGGTCGGCATGGGCGCGCGCCAGGTACTCGCGGGTGACGTCCCGGAAGTCAACCGCATTCACCAGAACGCGGCAACCGTCGTAGTACAGGTTGAGGAAGGACTGCAGATCGCGAAAGCTGTAAGCCGCGCGGAGTTCGACCTCGGACTTCCACCCGATCGTCACGCCGTTGCGGCGCGCCAGTTCAAGAAAGAGAGCCGGCTCGATTGAGCCTTCGACGTGCATGTGCAGTTCTGCCTTCGGCAGGCCTGCGATGAATTGCGCGGGGGTCATGCGCCGGCGCAAGCCTTGGCGGCGTCGATGACGGCCTTGTGGTCGAAGCGGTTGATGGCATCGACAAAGCCCGGCCTGCCGATGAGCAGAGTCTCGGGTGGCACGGTGCGCTTGATCGTGCCGTCCTTGAGCATGAAGTCCTGCATGCGGCCGTAGGCGGCGGGGTCCATCGCGCCGATGAGCTTGCCGCCGTTCATTTCGAAGGCGCTCTTCATGGATTGCAACTGCGCGTCGAGCAGGCGCATGTCCCAACTGACCAGCGTGGTCTCGTCCGCGCCCGTGGGCTTGCTGCCGGGATAGTTCTTCCAGTGCAGCTTGAGCGCGCACATCGGGTTGGTCTGGACGAACAGCGTGGCCTTGGCCGCACCGCGCGAGATCGCCTCCACCATGGCCGGGTCGGCGTCTATGGTCTTCTGCAGGGCGCCGAAGGTGAAGTCGGGCAGCGCGCGCCAGGCCGGGTCGAACAGCACGCGCAACTTTGTGCCTGCGTTCTCGAAGCCGGCCAGTGCGGAGCCCCAGAACATCAGCGCCTGCACGCGATCATTCTTGAGTGCTTCGAGGGCAGGCGCACCCGCGCCGGTCGCAATGATCTGCACATCGGAATCGGGGTTGATGCCGTTCGAGCGCAGGAAGCCCTTGAGCAGCGGCACGCCGCCCGTGCCGAGGCTGAAGATCCCGATCTTCTTGCCCTTGAGGTCGGCCACGGTCTTGATCGGGCCGTCCTGCATGACGCCGACGCCCCAGTCGATGACGCCGGTACCCATGAGACCGCGCACGGCGATGTTGTTCTCCGTATTGGCCTGAATCAGCCCCGTCGAATTGAGCTGCGCGAAGTCGACCGCGCCGCCCACCATCTGCTGGATGCCCTGCAAGGACCCGCCCACGGTGATGACCTTGACGTCGTAGCCCTCATCGCGCCAGTAGCCCAGAACGATCGGCAGCGTCAACCAGGGGTAGGTGACGTTGAGCACTTGCGTACCCACTGCGATCGTCACGGGCTTGAGCGGCTTCGCCGGCGCCTGCGCCGCAGCGTGGAACGCCGTGATGGCAGCCACGCAGAGGAGCCCGAAAGTGCGAAAGCCGGAGAAGAGCGGAGATGACATGTGCGGGTGATCCGTGGCTTGGAGATTGATCGGAAGGCCAAAGTTAGCAGGCACCGAATGATTCCTAAAACACTCGTTTCAGGGGTCTATGCGCACATTTTTGGAACATAGGATGCCCGCGGGCCGCCGTACGCAAGGCGCGTGCCCAGGATTGCGGCTCGTGGGGGCTTGCTCGATTTCTCTTGCGTGCGCTTCGCCTGCACATCAGCGGCCTTGATCAGGCCTGAGCGGCATTCACATTCAGGGAGCGAGTTCCGCTCTCGTCTCGCCGAGCACCGCCATACCTCCCAGGCGCCCCATCTCATCCGAGCATTTGGCGCTCTTGCCATAGCAGCCGAAAGCGACCGCGACGCGGTCCGAAAGCGGTCCGATCTGAGGCAGGCCCGAATCGCTGAAGGTGGCCATGCAGGGCACGACGCGGCGTGCCTCGAACCGCAAATCATGAATGCGATCGAGGATTTGCGCTTGCAGACCATCGGCCACGCGAGTCGAGCCGCCAGATCGAAACCAATCTCTGATGTCTGCCTCGTTTTGGAGTTCGACATCGCCCGGATCGCTTCCGAGCTTCAGCCACGTGTGACCGTCGGGATACGGAATCGGCGGCAGGATGTATAGGTCCCTTGATCGTCACACCGGAGCCGCATTCCGAAATACGCAGGGCAGGCTCGTCGATGATGCGTGCGCCGGCTCGCCGCGCTGCGACCGTCTGCGCCTGGACGAGGCGGCGCGGGCTGATGTAGCCCGCATCGACTGGCTCGAAGAAGCCACGCATGCCTTTTGTCGATCGCAAGAACGGAAATCGCTTCGCCAGGCTCGCATCCTCAAATGCTTCGCATGGGATGCCGGCAGCATCAGCGATTTCGCCGATCAGGGCGACGTCGGGGCTATCGCTGGCTCCGATGTGAAGCACGCCAACTTCACGGTAGAAGCCGATGGCGCTTTCCGCCGCGACTTCGCCGTAGCGCGAGATCGACGCCCGGTTCATTTGCATCCAGTACGGATGCGGCTCCAGCCTTCGGGTGATGCGGCCCTCGTCATAGTGGCTGCCGAAGACGCCATCGTGATGTGCATAGTCGGTCGGCTCGGAAGGCCCGATCAGTGTGACCTCGTGACCCATCTTGCTCAGATGTCGGGCGGCCGCCGATCCGATCAGGCCGCGTCCCACGACCGCGAGTTTGATTGCTTTGCTCTTCACTGTGACTACCTCGTGGCCCTTTTATAGCCGCCCTGGGTCTCAGCGACCGCAAAGCTGGTCATTGGCCATCTTGGCGAACGTGAGCAGCGCGACCGGCTGCTGAAATCGGATCAGGCAGGAACTCCGCCGCATCGCTGCCGGCCGGGGGCTCAGGCGCTCGCGCTTGGCCGCCTTCAGCCTTTGGCTGAGCCCTAGTCAGCGGGCGATGCGAGCCCACGGGTCCGTATCCATGCTTCTTTGCGCAACCGGTACAAAACATGCCTTTGCAGGGCGTGGCCGGCCGGGACAAGCGGGTGGTCAAAGTCATCCGACGCTTCTCGCGCCATCCCAAGCTTGGACATCACGGCACGAGAACGCGCGTTGCCTGGCACGGTCAACGCGACGATTTCGGGCAGGTCGAGGGACTCGAAACCGAACTCCAGGGCCGCTTGAGCTGCCTCGGTCGCGAAGCCCTGGCCCCAGTGCTTGCGCGCGAGCCGCCAGCCTACCTCGACGCACGGCGTAAAGGGGGCCGTATAGCTCGGGATGCCAAGACCGACCATTCCGATGAAGCTCGCAACGCCTGGCGCTTCGACCGCCCAGAAGCCAAAGCCTTCACGAAGGAAGTGCTCGGTGATGCGTCCAACGAGTGCGTCGCTCTGCGGCCGCGGGAGCGGACCCAGCAAGTACCGCGTTACCTCGTCGTCGGCGTTCAATTCCGCGAAGAGAGGCAGGTCTTCATCGCGCCAGGCCCTGAGGCGCAGCCGGGGTGTCTGCAGTTCTTGTATCACGGGGTCATTCGAAAATGGGAGGAGGAGGAGGGATACATCAGGTTGTGGCCGACAGTAGCCAGTCGGCGTCGCTCCGCTTCCCTCCAGACAGACGACTGGAGCTGCTTGGAAGCGAGTTCGACGACATCGCCCTTCGTCGGCGTCGCGCTCTCGTGGTAGATGTCATACCGATACCGCGAGAGTTCTTCATGGCCGACGTCAACTGGAGGGGCATGAGGAACTTCCGTCTTGGCCGACTGTAGCCGGTCGCGACCTCGGTTCGGCGGGCCGCTTTGCGCGGTCCGAACATGACAGGTCAGCCGGCGGTTAGCCGGGTTGACAGCCCGCACTGGGGCTCGGCTGTACCACCGCCGGGGGACTGTGGCTGCGACGTCGCCTGCCTACAGTCGGGCCATGACCCAAGCTCCCGCTGTCCAGACCGAATGGGTGCACCTCCAGTACGAGGAGCGCGCCGCCTTCACCGAAACCTATGGCTTCTCCGGCAACCAGGGCGCGGTGAACCTCGAAGGCATCCGCTTCCGGCCCGTGGGCCGGGACTCCGACACGCTGATGATCTTCATGCACCCGGCCTCCACGCTGCAGCTGCTGCCTGTGCCGCGCGCCATGGCCGAGAGCGGAGCGCACGTGTTGTGCGCCGGCAGCCGCTACCAGCGCAACGACACCGCGCTCATCATGGAGAAGGTGTTCCTCGACCTGGGCGCGTACATCCGCCACGCCAAGGAGGTCTGGGGCTACGCCAAGGTGGTGCTGGTCGGCTGGTCCGGCGGCGGCGCGCTGGCGGTGAGCTACCAGGCCGAGGCCGAGAACCCCACCATCACGCACACGCCGGCCGGCGATCCGGTCGACATCAAGGGCGCGGGGCTGATCCCCGCCGATGCCCTGGTCTACCAGGCGGCGCATCTCTCGCGCGCCCACCTGCTGGCCGAAGCCATCGACCCCTCGGTGAAGGACGAACTGGACCCGGACGAGCGCGAGCTCGAACTCGACATCTACGATCCGCGCAACCCGAACCAGCCGCCGTACTCGGCCGCCTACATCGAGCGCTACCGGGCCGCGCAACTGGCGCGCATGCGCCGCATCACCGCCTGGGCCAGGCAGACACTGGCGCAGCTGAAGGCCCGCAACTCCGGCGAGATGGAACGCCCCTTCATCGTGCACCGCACGCTGGCCGATCCGCGCTTCCTCGATCCGGCGCTGGACCCCAACGACCGCAAGCCGCGCTGGTGCTACATGGGCAACCCGGAGACGGTGAACACCGGCCCGGTGGGGCTCGCGCGCTTCACCACCCTGCGCTCCTGGCTGTCGCAATGGTCGCTGGACGACTCCTGCGGCAACGGCCTGGAGGGCGCCAAGCGCATCCAGGCGCCGCTGCTGGTGATCGAGAACAGCGCCGACGACGCGGCGCCGCAGACCCACCCGAAGATGCTGTTCGAGGCGGCGGCGTCGCCGGACAAGACTTTCCGCGTCATCAAGGGCGCCACCCACTACTACGCCGGCCAGCCCGAACTGCTGAAGGAAGCCACGGCATTGATCCGTGGCTGGCTGCAGCAGCGCGGCCTCCTGGAGTCGTGATCATTGAACGCCAAGGTGGCCATGCGGCCGGCCCTGGTGGTCCTCGTCGTGACCCTGGCCACGGCGGTGCAGCCGCTCGGCACCGATCTCTACCTGGCGGCACTGCCCGCCATCCGCAATGAGTACGCCGCGCCGGTCGGGGTGGTGCAGCTGACGCTGGCCGTGCTGGTGTTCAGCTTCGGCCTCAGCCAGCTGTTCTGGGGCCCCGCCTCCGACCGCTTCGGCCGCCGGCCGGTGCTGGTGGCGGGCTTCCTGCTCTATGCCGCGGGCGCCGGCGTGGGCGCGCTGGCGCCAGGCATCGAGGTGCTCATCGCCGCCCGTGCCATGCAGGGCCTGGGCATCGCCGCCACGATGGTGTGCGGCCGCGCCATCGTGCGCGACCTGTTCGAGCAACAGCATGGCACCCACGTCATGACCCTCGCGATGTCGGTGCTGGGCTGCATGACCATGCTGATTCCGGTGGCCGGCGCGCTGCTGACGCAGGCCCTGGGCTGGCGCTCCACGCTGTGGTCCATGGCCCTGTGCGGCCTGGGCGGCGTCGCGCTGGTGCTGCTGCGGGTGCCGGAGACGGCGCGCGCGCTCAAGCCCGACGCCTTGCAGCTGGGCCCGCTGTTCGCCGGCTATGCCCGCATCTCCCGCAACCCGGCCTTCCGCTCGTGGACGCTGCTCAACTCCTGCGGCTACGCGGCCAATTTCGGTTTCTTCTCCAGTTCCGCCTACCTCTACATCGAGACCTTCGGCGTTTCGGGCGTCGTCTTCGGGCTGGTGATCGGCGGCGCGTCCGTCGCCTACCTGATCGGCACCTTCCTCTGCCGCAGCTGGATCGACTCGCACGGCATCGTGATCTCGGTGCGCCGCGCCGGCTACCTGTCGCTGGCGGCCGCGGCGCTGCTGATCGCGCCGCAGCTGGCGGATGCGCACACCCCCTTCACACTGACGGCCGGGCTGTGGCTGATGCTGCTGGCCTATGGCATCCACCAGCCCTGCGGCCACGTCGGGATGGCGACGCCTTTCCCGCTGCAGGCGGGCGCCGCCTCGGCGCTGGGCGGCTTCGTCTTCGCGGCCGCCGCCTTCCTGTGCGGCACCTGGATGGGCATGATGCACCGCGGCGGCAGCGCCGCCGTGCTGGCGCTCACCACCGGGCTGCTGGCAGGCGCCACCGGCATGATCGCCCTCACGCTGGTGCAGCGCCACGGGCGGCCCGGCCTGGCCCAAACCGTCGTACCCTGAATCGCCTTTCATTTCATGAGGACCACCATGACCCACGCATACATCGCCGGCTGGGGCCACACGCCCTTCGGCAAGCTGGACAACGCCGACCTGGAACAGCTCATCCGCGACGCCGTGCAGCCGGCGCTGGACAGCGCGGGCCTGGAGCCGAAGGACATCGACGGCATCTTCGTCGGCCACTTCAACGCCGGCTTCGTCGCCCAGGACTTCACGGCCTCGCTGCCCGCGGTGGCGATACCGGCGTTTCGCCACACGCCGGCGGTGCGCACCGAGAACGCCTGCGCCACCGGCTCGGCGGCGATCTGGGCCGCGCTGGACGCGATGGCGGCCGGCCGCATGAAGCGCACGCTGGTGATCGGCATGGAGCGCATGAACGGCTTGCGCACGCCGGAAGTGGCCGCCACGCTGATCAAGTGCTCCTACGTCAAGGAGGAGGGCAGCGATCCGGCCGGCTTCGCCGGCATCTTCGGCGGCATCGCGACGAAATACTTCGAGCGCTTCGGCGACCAGTCCGATGCGCTGGCCGCCATCGCGGCCAAGAACCACGCCAATGGCATGCACAACCCCTACGCCCACATGCGGCGCGATTTCGGCTTCGACTTCTGCCGCACGCCCTCGGACAAGAATCCCTTCGTCTCCGGGCCGCTCAAGCGCTCCGACTGTTCGCTGGTTTCCGACGGCGCCGCCGCGCTGGTGCTGTCGACCGAGCCCCTGCCCGGCGCCCGGGTGGCGCCGGTGCGCTGGCGCTCGCGCACCCACGTCAACGACTTCCTGCCGATGTCGCGGCGCGACCCGACCCGCTTCGAGGGCGCCGCCCTCGCCTGGCAGAAGGGGCTGGCGGCGGCCGATGCGAAGCTGGACGACCTGCACTTCGTCGAGACGCACGACTGCTTCACCATCGCCGAGCTGCTCGAATACGAAGCCATGGGCCTGGCGCCGCACGGCCAGGGCGCGCGCGTGATCCTCGACGGCGTCACGCGCAAGGACGGCCGACTGCCGGTCAACCCGTCGGGCGGCCTGAAGTCCAAGGGGCACCCCATCGGCGCCACCGGCGTCTCGCAGCACGTGATGGCGGCGATGCAGCTGTCCGCCACGGCAGGGGGCATGCAGGTGGGCAACGCCCGCCTGGGCGCCGTCTTCAACATGGGCGGCTCCGCGGTGGCCAGCTACCTGAGCATCCTGGAGGCCGTGTGATGAATGCGGCGCGGGTGATGAACCTGGGGCAGCTGCTGACGCAGACCGCCCGCCTGTTTCCGGACCGACCGGCCCTGATCCAGGAGGGCGGGCGCACCTGGACCTGGGGCGAGATGGAGCAGCGCGTGGCCGCCATGACGGCGGCGCTGCGCAAGCTCGGCCTGCGCAAGGGCGACCGCATCCTCGTGCAGTCGCGCAACAACGTGCAGATGTTCGAGAGCTGCTGGGTCGCGTTCCGCCTGGGCTGCGTCTGGGTGCCGACCAACTTCCGGCTGACGCCGCCGGAGGTCGCGTACCTGGGCGAATCCAGCGGCGCGAGCGCCATGATCGTGGAAGATCTGTTCGCGGGCCATGCCGATGCGGTGCGCGCGGCCGCGCCGGCGCTCAGGCACGTGATCACGATCGGCAAGGCGCGCCCCGGCGAACATTCCTATGAGGAACTGCTGCGTGAACACCACGGCCAGCCCGCCGCGCACGAGACGGTGGACCGCGACGACCCGCTCTGGTTCTTCTACACCTCCGGCACCACGGGCCGCCCCAAGGCCGGCGTGCTCACGCACGGGCAAATGAGCTTCGTGGTCGTGAACCACCTCGCCGACCTGATCCCCGGCACCACCGAGCGCGACTGCTCGATCGCGGTGGCGCCGCTTTCGCACGGCGCCGGCATCCATGCGCTGCTGAACGTGGCGCGCGGCGCGGCCACGGTGCTGCCGGCGAGCGAGAAGCTGGATGCGCAGGCCTTCTGGCAGTCGGTGGAGAAGCACCGCGTGAGCAACCTCTTCACCGTGCCCACCATCGTGAAGACGCTGGTGGAACACCCGGCGGTGGACCTCCATGACCACCGCTCGCTGCGCTACATGATCTACGCCGGCGCCCCGATGTACCGCGCCGACCAGAAGCTGGCGCTGCAGAAACTGGGCAAGGTGCTGGTGCAGTACTTCGGCCTCGGCGAGGTGACCGGCAGCATCACGGTGCTGCCCCCGGAGATGCACTCGGCCCACGACGAGGACCCGGATGCCAACATCGGCTCCTGCGGTCGCGCGCGGACGGGCATGGAGGTGGCGATCCTCGATGCCGAACTCCACCGGTTGCCGCCCGGCGAAATCGGCGAGATCTGCTGTCGCGGCCCGGCGGTGTTCGGCGGCTACCACGCCAACCCCGAAGCCACGGAAAAGGCGCTGCACGGCGGCTGGTTCCACACCGGCGACCTCGGCAGGATGGACGCGCGCGGCCTGCTCTACATCACGGGCCGCGAATCCGACATGTACATCTCGGGCGGCTCCAACGTGTACCCGCGCGAGGTGGAGGAAGTGCTGCTGACCCATCCCGCCGTCGCCGAAGTGGCGGTGCTGGGCGTGCCGGACCGCAAGTGGGGCGAGGTCGGCGTGGCCGTGGTGGTGCGGCGCGAGGGCGCGCAGGTGGATGGCGAGGCGCTGCTGGCGCACCTGGACGGCCGCTGCGCGCGCTACCGCTGGCCGCGGCAGCTGTTCTTCTGGGACGCGCTGCCGAAGTCGGGCTACGGAAAGATCGTGAAGAAGGACATCCGCCAGCGGCTGCTGGAGAGCGGCGAACTGCAGGCGTGAAGGCGCGGCGCCGGGCCGCGCCAGGGCTCAGGCGAGGTCCTTGAGCTGGAAGCCGGGCGCGCGCGCCTGGGCGCCGCTCACGCCCGCGCCCTTGGCCAGCAGCCGGCGCGCGAGCATGTGCTCGCCGGCGCGGTCGATCGTCTCCACCGCCGCGAGCCGATCGTCGCGGATGCACAGCACCGTGCAGGCGCGCGAAGACGGGTCGGCCAGGACCACGTGCTCGTCGTCCGGGGCGCGCAGGCCGGCGATCTGCAGCTTCAGCTCGCCCTGGTCGCTCCAGAACCAGGGAACCGGGCGGTGCGACACCGTCTTGCCCGCGAGCCGCGCGGCCACGCTGCGCGCCTGGTCGGTCGCGTTCTGCACCGACTCGAGCCGGATCCGCCGTCCCGACACCCGATCGGGGAAGGCCGCCACGTCGCCGATGGCGGAGATCGCGGGATCGGCGCTGAGCAGCTGCTCGTCGACGCAGATGCCGTTGTCGATCGCCAGCCCGGCCTGTTCGGCGAGCTGCGTCCGCGGCTGCGCACCGATGCCCACGACCACCATGTCGGCCCGCAGCGCCTGGCCGTCCGCGGTGTGCACGGCGGCGATACGGCCCGCGTTGCCCTCGAGGGCCGAGACGCCGCAGCGGAACAGGAGCCGGGTGCCGCGTTGCGCGTGCGAGTCGACGACGATGCGCGCGCATTCGACGGATGCCGCGCGGGCCAGGGCGCGCTCGGCGACATCGAGGACGGTCACCTCGAGCCCGAGGGCGCGCGCCACCGCGGCGAATTCGAGGCCGATGAAACCCGCGCCCACCACCACCGCGCGCCGGGCGGACTGCATGCGTTCGCGCAGTTCGTCGGCATCGCCCAGGGTCTGCAGGCTCAGCACGCCATCGAGCCCCGCCCCCTCCATCGGGATCTTGCGCGGCTTCGAGCCGGTGGCGATCACGAGGTGGTCGTAGGGAATGCTTTCGCCGGACTGCAGCAGGATGCGCTGCGCCGCGCGGTCCAAGGACTCGACGCGCGCCTGCACCAGTTTGACGCGCTGCTCGTCGAAGAATCGCCCCGGGCGAAACTGCAGGTCGGCGGCCGTGGCCTTGGCGAGCAGGTAGGCCTTGGAGAGCGGAGGGCGCTGGTAGGGCAGGCCGCCCTCGTCACCCACCAGGACGATGTCGCCGCCGAAGCCTTCCTGCCGCAGCGACGCCGCGCACTGGAAGCCCGCGTGGCCGGCGCCGATGATCACGACCTGCTGCATTGCGAGCTTCTCCAAACGGGGCAGAACATGCGCCGGAATGTTGAAGGCAAAGGGGGGATGCGTCTGTCCCTGCGAAGGGGACGTTCTGCGGCGCGCCGGCGCCGGTCACTTCATCACAAGGCCGCCATCGACGAACAGCACCTGGCCCGTCATGAACCCGCTCCATTCGGAGGCGAGGAACAGCACCGGGCCGGCGACGTCCTCCGGTCGCGCGATGCGTCGCAGCGGGGTCGCCGCGATCAGCGACTCGCGGAATTCTTCCCGGGTCGCGCTGCTGGCCTGCGTCGGGTAGACGAGGCCGGGGGCGACGCAGTTGACACGGATGCCGAGCGGCCCCAGTTCGGCGGCCAGATTGCGGCTGAAGCCGACCAGCGCCGACTTGGCGGTCGTGTAGTCGTGATAGGGAATCACCGGCCGCTCGACCAGGTCGCTGACGATGTTGACGATGCTGCCCTGGGCGCGCTGCCTGAAGTGCGGCAGCACGGCCCGGCAGACGTTGTAGGCGCCGCCGACGGCGCTGTCGAACTGCGCCTGGTAGTCCTGCCATGCCGTGTCGCCGAACAGGGTGCGGCGCTGCGGGTCGAAGGAATACGGCCGCAAGGCATTGTTGACCACCACGTCGATGCGGCCGGCTTCGTCCAGGGCCTGTTCGACCATGGCCTGCACGGCCGCGCTGGAATGGACGTCGGCCTTCACCGCCCAGGCATCGCCACCGGCCGCCTTGCAGTTCGCCACCGCCTCGGCGGCCGCGGCGTCGTTGCTCAGGTGGTTGAGCACCACCGTTGCGCCTTCGCGGGCGAAGGCCAGCGCGATGGCGGCGCCGATGCCGCGGCTCGCGCCGGTCACGAGCACGACCTTGCCGTCGAAGTTCATGGCGCCTGCCTTCATCGCGCCGGCAGCAGGTCCGAGCTGACCACGTCGCGGATCTGGATGTCGTGCTCGATCATGCCCAGCTGGCGGTAGGTGTTCGCGGCCTTCTGCAGCGCCTCCATGTCGAAGGCGCCGAGACCGTTCTTCGCGGTGGCGGCCGACACGCTGGCGGCATTGCGCAGCCGGATCACGTCCAGGTTGGTGAAGCGGTCGGTTCCGTCGATGGCGTATTTCGTCGCCAGGCCGGCCGCCTCGTCGGGGTTGGCGATCATCCAGGCCGCGCTCTCGCGATAGGCCTTCAGGAAGCGCTTCAGCAAGGGCTTCTTCTGCTGGTAGACCTGCTCGCGCACGACGAACAGGTCGCTCGGCACGTTCAGGTAGTTTCGTACCTCCATCACGTTGACCTCGCCCAGGCCCTTGCGCTGGCCCACCAGCAGGCCGGTGTCCGTGGCGGCGGTCGCATCGACCTGGCCCTGCAGCAGCGGCGCGAAATTCAACAGGCCCGTGACCACGATGGTGACGTCGGATTCGGACAGCCCGGCCTGGTGCAGCAGCACCAGCAGGTTCTGGCGGGTGCCGCTCGACAGGCTGTAGACGCCGATCTTCTTGCCCTTCAGGTCGGCCGGGCGGGTGATGTTGGCGGACTT
Source organism: Variovorax sp. 01T432 (assembly GCF_056398605.1). Lineage (NCBI taxonomy): Bacteria > Pseudomonadati > Pseudomonadota > Betaproteobacteria > Burkholderiales > Comamonadaceae > Variovorax > Variovorax sp. 01T432. The sequence goes on along the minus strand of NZ_JBFTPS010000002.1, from coordinate 5,445 downwards.
CAGCGAGACCACGTTGAAGACGTTCTGCGGATAGATGTCGTAGATCGCGCGCAGCTTCTCGCCCTTGTCGAGGGCCGAGAAGAAGGCGCCGGGATCGGTGAAGGCCACGTCCGCCTGGCCGGTGAGGATGTTGCGGATCGCGTCGCCCCCGCCGGCGCCCGAGACGTAGGCCAGGTCGATCCCGTTGGCCTTGAAGATGCCCTTGTCGGGCTCGACCAGCAGGTGCGTGATCTCGGTGATCGGCTTGCTCCAGCCGGCCACGGTGATCTTCTCCAGCGCGTCGGCCGCGTGCGCTCCGCTCGCGGCGACCAGGGTGAAGAGGGCTGCGCTTGCCAGCAACGCGCGGCGGCGTGCGATGGGTTTGTTCATGGTTCTTTCCGTCATGAGGTTCTTGTGTAGGGAAGCAGCAGTCTTCGTTCGACCGCGAGCGTGATCTGGTAGAGCAGCAGGCCGAGCGCGGCGATGACCACCAGCACCGCGAACATGAGCGAGGTGTCCATCATTCCCTGCGAGGCGATGATCAGCGCGCCGAGCCCCTGGCTGGCGCCGATGAACTCGCCCACCACCGCCCCGACCAGGGCGAGCACCACCGCCACCCGCAGGCCCGCCAGGATGCCGGGCAGGCCGGAAGGCAGCTTCAGGCGCAGCAGGGCCTGGCGCCGCGTGGCGCCCAGCATCCGGAACAGCTCCAGCCGTTGCGGATCGACCTGCTGGAGGCCGGTGAGCGTGTTCTCCATCAGGGGGAAGAAGCAGATCAGCGCCGTCATCACCACCGTCGAGGTCATGCCGAAGCCGAACCACACGATGAAGAGGGGCGCCAGCGCCAGCTTGGGGATGACCTGGCTGACCACGACGTAGGGCTTGAGCACGCGGTGCAGCAGCGCCGACTCGGCCATCGCCACGCCGCTGGCGAAGCCGATCACGCAGCCGGTGAACAGCCCGAGCAGCAGTTCGAGACCGGTCGCGCGGATGTGGGGCCACAGATAGCCGGTGGACAGGCCCTTCCAGAGCGACTTCATCACCGCCGAAGGCGCCGGCAGGACCAGGGCGGAGACGCCGGAGCGCGACGCCAGTTCCCACGCCGCGAGCAATGCGAGCAGAAGCGCCAGGGACCAGGGTGGCGTGCGTGCGGAGAGCGGCTTCATGTCGTCGCCGTGTCCATGGCATCGCGCACCTGCGCGCAGTACAAGTTGAAGGCGGCGCCGTAGCGCATAGCCGGCGCGCGTGGCCTGCTCAACTCGACGCGGATGTCCCGGACGATCCGGCCGCTTTCCATCACCGCGACCCGGTCGCCGAGGTACACCGCCTCGGCGATGTCGTGCGTCACGAACAGGACGGTGGTGCGGCGCAGGCCGCACATGTGAAGCAGGTCGTCCTGGATCTCGCCGCGGGTGATCGCGTCCAGCGCGGCGAAGGGCTCGTCGAGCAGCAGCAGGGCCGGCTCCAGGATCAGCGCGCGTGCCAGGGCCACGCGGCTCTGCTGGCCGCCCGAGAGCTGCCGGGGGTAATGCTGCGCGTGGGCCGACAGTCCGAGCAGCGCCAGCAGCTGCCGCGCCTTGTCGATCTCCGGGGCGGTGGGCTTGTGTTGCAGCGACACCGGCAGCAGCACGTTGTCGATCACGCGATGCCACTCGAGCAGCGTGGGCGACTGGAACACGAAGCCCAGCCGCGGGCCCGGCGCGACCACCTCCTTGCCCTGCAATCGGATGCTGCCGGCGTGCGGATGCAGCAGTCCCGCGGCGAGCTTGAGCAGGGTCGTCTTGCCGCAGCCGCTGCGCCCGACCAGGCAATGGAACTCGCCTTCGGCGATGCGCCAGTCGACGCCGTGCACCACGGGCGGCCAGCCGGGGTAGGTGAAGCTCACCTGGTCGATGTCGAGGAAGCTCACGATGGGGGTCCTAGTCCGCGTACGGTACCAGCTTGTCGGCCGCCCATTCCGCCGCCTGCTCGATCTCGACCACGCGCACCAGGTCCAGCAGGTTGAACCGGCCATCGTGGTGCCAGCCCGCCTCGGGCGAGGTCATCGAACCGATGGCCGTGATGCGCGTGACGCCGGCGGCGCCCAGCAATTCCGATAGCCGGAACAGTTCAGCCGGCGAGGCCGCCACGCCCGCCGTCTGCAGGAAGGGCTGGCACCCCGCGAGCTGCGTGATCACGTGGTCCAGCGCGTCGACGGCGATGACCTGGATGTTCCGATTCAGCGCCGTGGGCGCCAGGGCCCGCGCGTCATCGGCGTAGGCAACGCCCCAGGCCGCGCCGTCCTCGCCGATCAGCTCGCCGGCAGACTCGCCGCCCGCCGACATCGATTGCAGCTCGAAAGCCTGCCGCCATCCGGCGACCGCGGCGGCATCCTCCAGCGCCAGGGCCCGGCGCGGGAAGCGGTGTTGCAGGTTGGCGAGCTCGCTGGCGAGGTACTGCGCGAATTCGCGCGGCGACACCCTGCCGCCGCGCTCCACGTAGAAGACATGCGGCGAATAGCAGCCCTGCTGGTCGTAGCGCATCACGTCCCAGGCGGCCAGACGGGCCGTCTGCGGCGCGCGCAGGGTGTCGAGGGCGGCGGCGCCCACCAGGCCGAAGCCCAGCTTGTGGCCGTAGGGCAGGAAGCGTGTCGTGACCGGCAGCCGGCGGCGGATCTCCTCCAGCGAGTCGTTGCCGCCGTAGGCGAGCACCGTATCGGCCTCGGCATAGAGGGCCGAGGCCTGCGCCTGCTCGCCGCCCTTCCACCACACCACGGCCAGGCAATCGGCCCAGGGCGGATGGACCTCGGCCAGCAGCCGCGCGAACAGGCTCGCGAACAGGGGCTCGGCGCTCGGCAGCTTGCCGATGTTGCCGGCCTTCACCAGCAATCCGCAGACCAGGCTCCACAGCGGCAGCGCCGGGACGTTGCCGGCCCAGCTGTGAACCAGCAGCTCCGGTCCGAAGGCCTTGGCCGCGCCGCCCTTGGGTCGCGGCTGGAACTCGTCCAGCACCTTCGGATTGGCGAAGTCCTCGGCGACGAAGCGATGCAGTTGCGGCGCGCGAAAGTTCTTGAGGAAGGCCGTGAGTCCCAGGCGAACCATCTCCGCGTCGTAGCCGCTGACGATCGGCAGCAGCTGGTCGGCCTGCATGCGGTAGGGGTCGCCCGGGTCGAGGAGGCGGGCGATCGCGCGATCCACCACGGCCACGATCTGCGACACGGTCATCGTCTTCAGATGGAGGCGGCTGGCCTGCTTGACCCGCAAGGCGAGCGCGCTCATCTGCTGCGGGCTCAACACGGGCACGGCGACTTCGAGCCGCGTGGCGCCCGACGCGAAGACCAGCGGCTGCCACCGCACGTCGGCCGGCGCGAGGCCGGGCAGGTAGCCGGCGGTCGCGTGCAGCGTCGTCATGCCGCTGCCGCCCGGATGAATTCCTCTACTGCCAGCGAGCAGCCCTTGGCCTGCGCGCCTTCGGCGCGGCCGAGCAGCAGGAAGCCGCCATCGGCCGCCAGGCCCACGTCCTCCGTCAGGATGGTGGTCACCGAATTGAAGTTGGCGAGGTCGCAATGCGCCAGGATGCCGCGCTCGCCGCGCGCGACCTCGCGGCCCGTGAGCGGATCGACCAGGCGCGAGCGGATCCAGTGCGGCCCCGACTTCACCGACGGCACCGACGCGTTGCCGTCGTCGTAGAACTGCGTGCTCAGCTCGGTCATGCCGTACATGTTGATGCACTGCGATCGGTCGATGCCGAACAGGGCCGACAGCTCCGCATAGAAGGCGTCGAGCGGCAATTCGCGCGACTGGCCCTTGTAGCCGCCGGTGTCGAGGAACCGGCTGCCCGCGGGCAGGCGGAAGGATCGACCCCGCTGCCGGAGTTCGTCGATCAGGTGCACGAAGCTGTAGCTGGCGCCGAGCAGGGCGTAGGGCCGGCCTTGGCTTTCGGCCTGCGCCAGCGCATCGCACAGGCCGGCAATGTCCAGCCCCTGCGGGCTCACGAAGTAGCGACTTTCCTCGGTGCCGAATTCATGGAGAGCGAGCGCCAGGTAATGGGCGAGCGAGGAATTGGGCATCACCGTTTCGGTGGGGAACAGGATGCCCATGCGCATCCGGCCGCTGCCCCGCATGAACCGGCGCGAGAAGTTGCGGATCATCGACTCGTCGTAGACCGCCAGCGTGGGATGGTGATGCCGGCCCTTCACCTCGCTGCGGGTCGTGCCGCTGGTCATGAAGACGCGGTCGCTTGGCGCGGGCGGCTCGCAGCGCAGCGCCAGTTCCTTGAAGGCGTCGATCGGCACCGCCGGGATGTCGCTCCAGCGCTTCACGCTGCGAAGGGTCGCGCCGCGCCGCTGGCAGAAGCGCCGGTAGGCCGGGTTGTTGCCGTACTGGTGGGCGAACAGGCGCAACGCCAGGGTGTCGAACGCGTCGTCCGTGCACCCGTCGCGCGCGATGAACGCGAGCACATCGGCGACGATTTCCGCGCTGGCACCCGTGAGCGCGCGGCTGTCGCGCGCCGGATGGGGAAGTGCGGAAGACCGATCCCCCCGCGTGGGCGGGCTCTCAGCAGGGGCGTTGTTCATGAGGACCTCTTCGTGACCGTGAAACGGGTGCTCCGAAGGCCACCCCGTCCCCGGCCGGATTCGCCGAAGGTCAAGGTGAAGGCTCTTCTTCCGCCGGCATTAACCGGTTCAAGTTCGCGGGTGTGAATCTCAGCACTGTCGCGTGCACCCCGGAGCGGCGGCGATTTTACCTTTATCCCGTCTTGCGCTGCCGCCGGAACTCCAGCGCAGGCAGACCGCCCCATCCCCAGTTGTCGGGATCGACCTCTTCGATGACCACGAAGGTGCTGTCGAATGGCTTGTTCAGCACGTCGCGCAGCAGTTCGCTGGCGCCCTTGATGAGGGCGGCCTTTTCTTCGGCGGTGACCGCGTCGGTCCCTGGCTTCGTGCCTTCGCGGGTGACCTGAATGGTGACGATTGGCATGATCTCTTCCTTTGATTGCGGGGCGTGGTGATTCGCTGGGTGTGCGTCAGTGGCCCGCGGCCTGGCCGCCGTCGACGTGCAGGATCTCGCCCGTCACGAAAGGCGCGGACTCCAGGTAGAGCACGGCGTCGACGATGTCGCCGATCTCGCCCATGCGGCCCACCGGATGCAGCGAGGCGAGCGTGGCATGGGTCTCGGGGGCATGCATCGGCGTCTTGATGACGCCCGGCGCCACGGCATTGAAGCGCAGGCCGCGCGCGGCATATTCGATGGCCAGCGACCGGGTCGCCGCATTCAGGCCGCCCTTGGTCAGCGACGCGAGCACCGAGGGCACGTTGACGTTGGCATGGTCGACCAGGCTCGTCGTGATGCTCACCACGTGACCGGAGCGATTGCGTTCCATCACTTCGACGGCGGCCTGGGTGATGTGGAAGAAGCCCGCGACGTTGGTCGCGATCTTCGATGCGAAGTCGGACTCCGTGTATTGGGTGAAGGGCTTGGCGACGAA